>DNHN01000086.1:0-3628 GCA_003485825.1 Bacteroidota bacterium
TAGGCTCAGTCAGCATAGGTTGTTTTTTCATAGCCTGTCTAAAATATTCTGCTGATTTACCAAAATAGTCCATAGCAAAATAGGTGTCGCCTAAATAAAGTAGTGCCTTATAATTTGTAGTGTCCTCCTCGTACGACTGCAAGTAGAGCGCTACTGCCTTCTCAAAATTCTGAGCATTAAACTCTGCTTCAGCCCTCTCATAGTATGCCTTCGATCGTATGTTTACTGACGATTCATCATAATATAGAGGGTCTATATACTTTTTGCGAAGCTGTATACTGCTCTGAGCATTGTACGGGGTACTTATCGCAGCATAATAAATAGCATTATTATACTCATACAACGGTTTTTTTAGTCGATACTTTAATTGACGTGTGAGTTCCGCTGTACTTACAGCATCGTCCTTACTTTTTACTTCTACATTTAAATCACCTAAGGGAACATAGTTTTTTACATAGTTCTGGTACATGATGCCTTGGTAATACTTCCACATATTCTCATTCAGTGGATACTTATTTAACAACCCTTTCATTAGGTCTCCGGCTTTTTCATACTTTTCTTTCTTATAGTAGCGCTCAATTTTCTTTAAGCTCTTGCTACTTTCCTTATCTAACTGAGCCCATCCAAAATTACTGATTGATAAAAAAACAATAATTGCTGAGGTTCTTGCGATAGTTCCAAACTTTTGCTTTAGCATAATTTATTCGAAAATACACTAATTACGGAAGGACATTGTTACTTCCGTCTTTTAGAATTCAGACCACACATTACTCTATAATAATCAAGATTACACAGAATGTCATCCTTAGTCTACTTTCACTAAGCTATATTTGACCGCTACAATGAATCCATTTTGGACATCAGACGCTAAGCTCCTATTTGGGATAATACTATTACTAGTATTCGCTATTGTATGGCTAATGAGAGTGAGGCTTTACAAGCTACTTATAAAATCATTTATAGGTCCATTTATAGGTACATTCTTCGTGGCATTATTTTTATTCTTAATGCAGACCATCTGGAAATACTTGGAGGATTTGGTAGGTAAGGGATTGGAGCTATCCGTTATTTTTGAGTTCATATTCTACTTTGCCATTCACCTTATTCCTATGGCGCTTCCCTTAGCTATACTACTATCGTCCATCATGGTTTTTGGAAACCTTGCTGAAAGGTATGAGCTTGTGGCTATAAAAAGCGCTGGAGTATCTTTACTTAAGGCCATGAGGCCTATGTTTTTAATTAGTTTCACGCTAGCTGTAGCCGCTTTTTTCACTGCTAACTACCTCATACCCAAAGCTAATCTAAGTTGGGGAGCTCTATTGTATGACGTTACTAAGAAAAAACCCGCAATGAATATCGTGGATAATGTATTTTTTAAAGACATTGATGGGTACCAAATACGGGTAGGCAAAAAGCATGAAGATGGTCAAACTATAGAGAACATTCTCATCTATGTAGATGATAAAAAGAACGGAGGGAATAACAATATACTCATAGCTGAAAAGGGGAAAATGGCCATCAGTGAGGACCAACAGTATATGACCTTAAACCTTATCAATGGCAAAAGATACCAAGAACTGGTTGATAATCCGAATTATCACACAACCATGCCGCACAATACGATGGCTTTTGAAAGCTACAATCTCACTTTAGACCTGAGTGAACTGGCTTTTAACAGAACGGATAAGGAGCGATTTTCAGAAGATCAACGAATGATGAATGTTGAACAACTTGAAATACGTATAGATTCACTGACCAGATACATTCATAAAAAAAAGAATTCGCTCTACAGGTATATGGACCCTTATTTCATAGTCGCAAGTGATACTCTTGATATCCAGGATACGGGAGTAGTTGCGCGATTCGAATACCTACTTAATTATCATAGCAAGAGTAAACAACCACTAATATCTTCTATATCGGATTCGAAAACGAGAGGTATTCTGAAATCTAAATTTCCTAAGCCACTCACAAAAGAGGAACGGGAAAAGTTGACTACAAAAAGTAGTAACGGTTCACTACCTACAATCAACGAAAGAGAGCAAATCATAGAACGCGCGTTACAGACAGCCAACAATGTGAAGCGCATTAGCTCAAACAATTTAGACGATAGCTCGTCTCAAAGGGAGCAGAGAGCAAGGTACCTCGTAGAATGGCATCGAAAATTCACTTTAGCAGTGTCTTGCATTTTGCTATTCTTCATAGGTGCACCTTTAGGAGCAATTATCAAAAAAGGTGGTTTTGGTCTTCCTCTAGTCATATCACTCCTACTATTTATCCTGTATTATGTAGTTACGATTTTTGGTGAAAAGCTAGCAAAACAAGGCGTTCTTCCTCCTGTACTGGGAATGTGGTTGGCTTTAATGGTGTTCTTCCCATTAGCTATATTTCTAACCTATAAAGCGAGTAGAGACTCTCAACTATTTAGTGCTGACGCCTATAAAAGAACGATAAAACTGCTTACACCCAAATGGGCCAAAGGATATTTAGATAAAAAGTAACCATGAAAATACTCCAAGTATCCAATAGAGTTCCTTGGCCGCTTAACGAAGGCGGAACTATTGGTATATACAACTACACAAGAGCGTATCACGAGCTAGGACTAGACGTCACACTCTACTGCTTGGACGGGATTAAACACAATACACCTATAGCCCAAGCGACCCAGGAATTAAGCAAATACGCAAGAGTTTTTATCCATCCCATTGATACAGATGTCTACAGCGAAGAAGCACTCAAGCATTTATTGAAAAATCAGTCGTACAATGTAAGTCGATTTTACAACACCGTATTTGAGAATGAACTACGAGACCTACTTCAAAACGAAACTTTTGACATCATACAACTAGAAGGCACTTTCACGGGGCCTTATGTAGATACTATCAAAGCACATCATCAGGGAGCTATTTCCCTGAGGATGCATAATGTTGAATATGAAATATGGGAACGACTATCTGCCAATGAACGCAACCCAATCAAAAAGGTATACCTGGGTATTTTAGCTAAACAATTAAAGAACTATGAAGCTAAATTATTGCCCAAAGTAGATGCTATTGTGACCGTAACGGATGATGATGCTCAAAAATTTAAAGCCCTCCATCCTACTGGAAATTACCTGACTATACCTGCAGGTATAGATCTGGATACTTGGAAATATAGTCCCAGTGAAAACTACACCACGTGGTATCATATTGGAAGTATGGAATGGCATGCAAATGCTGAAGCCGTCCACTGGTACCTAGACGATATACATCCATTGATACAACAAGCAGACAGTCGATACAAGTTATCTTTAGCAGGCAAAGGAATAGACTCTCATTCATTTCATCCTGATAGTTCTCTGGAAATAAGTGACAATGTACCTTCGGCTTTTGAGTTTGTTCGTAATTGTGACGTATGTGTGGTACCTCTAAAAAGTGGTAGCGGAATACGACTAAAAATACTGGAAGCTATGGCTGCGGGTAAATTAGTAGTATCTACTACTGTGGGTGCTCAGGGGATAGACTATACTCCTGAAGTTAATATTCTCATTGCGGATAAGCCACATGAGTTCCTAGCTATTTATACCCGATTAATGAATGGAGAGATAGACATTACTGCTATTGTGAAAAATGCACGTAAACTAGTG
>DNHN01000086.1:3714-6873 GCA_003485825.1 Bacteroidota bacterium
AAAAAAAGGAATAAAAAAAGGGGCTAACTTGATGTTAGCCCCTTTTTAGTAACGTAAAATGAAGGAGTTAGTCTACCTCCATTTCTTTTATTTTACCGTAGCCTAAATTATTCAGGCCATCTCTGATTTTGTAAGCGTGTCCTACTACTATTATAACCGTGTTGTTTGGCATAAGCATTTTCTTCGCTATCTCATTGATATCCGCAGTAGTCATTTTATTTATCATATCTGCCTGCTGCTTGGTGTAGTCCTTTGGTAAGTCATACTCAGCTATGTTGCTAAGGAAGTTTAATTTATCAAAAGGTGTCTCATAATCCAATGCTTCACTAAGCGTGATAGAACTCTTCGTAAAGTCGAGCTCTTCCTGAGTAATACCTTTCGTAGCAAAATTAGTTATCTCAAACATAAGCTCACGAATAGCGCTGTCAGTTGCTTCTTTTTTGATTTCAGAAGAGAATCTATATACCCCATAGTCTTTGTTTCCTGAGAACCTAGATCTAGCTCCGTATGTAAATCCTTTATCCTCTCTAAGGTTAAGGTTAATTCTACTATTGAATGCACCTCCTAAAGTAAAGTTCATTACACCTGCTTTGAAGTAATCTCCATTGTAGTCAAACTTAGGACCTGGATGACCAGCATATATGGTACTCTGAGAAGCGTACGGCTTATCTACTAAATACACTTTAGTCTCGCTTGGCATCTGTAATTCTGGAATAGCAGGGATCTCTACATTTTTGTTCTCCCATTCTTTTAGGAATGCAAGCTTACTCAAAGCATCTTCTTTTGTGATATCACCTGAAATAACGATAGTACTCACATTTGGCGAGTAGAAGTTTTCGTAGAATGATTTCACATCGTCTAAGTCTATTTTACTCAAAGATTTATAATCTCCATAATAATATTCCTCCAAAATGGTACCCTCATACACGATATGGTTCCAAGCTTTGGTAGCCATTATACTAGGGTTACTTTTTTGAGATTTTAGATTTTCTAAAACTTGTTCTTTGATACGCTTAAAATCACTAGGATCAAAACGAGGTTCAAAAAGAGCATCTTTAAGTAAAGCTAACGTAGCATCTACATTCTCTGCCAGGGAAGAAACAAAAACAGAACTATTCGCTGTACCAGAGTTGAATCTGATAGAACTACCCAGTTTATCTAACTCACGGCTAAATTGCTCGGTGGTAAGTTTTTTAGTGCCTTCACCCATCATAGATCCAGTCATCATTGCTGTACCAGTCTCATTTTTTTTGTCACCTTCTAGTAAGTGTCCCCCAGCCATATCTATATAGAAATATACAAGTGGAGCCTCCGTAGAGGTGTTACCTATCACTTTAAGTCCATTCTCGAACTTAGTCTCATAAAAATCAGGTACAGTAAACGCTTTAGCTTTAGGAGAAACAGGTCTCACACTTCTGTCAAAATCATCCTTTGGAGCTACATATGAAAGTCCTTCATACTGCTTATCTGTTTTCTTAGCTTCATTTGCGTGTGGATTTACACTCTTAGGAGTATCATCATCCTCATCTCTTTTTTGCTCACGCTCAACTCTAAGGATTACAGCCTTCTTATTTTTCAGGTACTTATTGTAAACTCTTACAATATCTTCTTTGGTCACAGAAGTATATCGATCTATATCATCTTGTAGGTTATATCCATTTCCCTTCATCATATTGTAATGGCTCAATACTTCAGATTTCCCATTTATACTACTAAGTGATCCATAGGTCTGAGACACTACTTGTGCCTTAGTTATTGCTAAATCTTCGTCGGTTACACCTCGAGTTTCAAATTCAGCGATAGCTTCTCTTACTTTTTCTTCTACCTCTTTGAAAGAAATTCCACCGACCATTCCTGGCTTAGTAACTACTTGGAATCCCATCATACCTGCAAGCTCTAATGTGGAGTGAAATGCCCCTGCTTGTAATGCTAATTCCTCTTTCACCAAGTTTTTATACATAATAGAGTTATTACCTCCACCTATGATTTCTCCTAAAATATCTAGCGCTGCTTCATCTTTGTGAAATTCAGGTACCGTAGGAAATGCAAACATGGTAAGTGGTGCAAATATGTTATCCGTAGTAGTCACATAGTAATCCATAGATAACTGTGGTTTCTTTGGATACATATTTCTAACTTCAGGACACTTCTGAATACCTCCAAAATACTTTTCTGCCCATTTTTTTACTTCTTCAGGGTTGACATCTCCAGATACTACTAGCGTCGCATTATTGGGACCGTACCATCTTAAGAAAAAGTTTTTTAAATCGTCATACGTAGCAATATCTAAATCATCTACATATCCTATAGGAGTCCATTCATACGGATGGTTTGAGAATAAAGACTTGAACAGAATCTCATTCACCATACCGTAAGGCTGATTGTCATATCTCTGACGCTTTTCGTTCTTTACTGCATCTCTTTGATTTTCAAATTTTTTCTGAGTAAAACCCTCTAAATGAGTCCCCATTCTATCTGCTTCTAACCAAAGTAGCTTCTCTACCATGTTACTAGGCGCAGTTTGGTGATATACTGTTTTATCAAATGAAGTGTATGCATTATTTGTTCCACCAGCCTCACTTATTATTTTGAAGTGCTCCTCATCAGCTACATTTTTAGATCCCTGGAACATCATATGTTCAAAAAAGTGTGCGAACCCGCTGTTTCTAACACTTTCTCTAGCGCTACCTACGTGGTATGCCACCTGTACATGCACGATAGGATCAGAGTGATCTTCGTGAATAATCAGTGTAAGGTCGTTAATCGGTAACGTATACTTCTCATAAGGAATTAGCACCTTACCTTCTTCTGGTTCTATCTTCTCTACTAATTCAAAGGAAGATTGAGCACTAGCCAGCATACTCAATAAAAGTATGTTAAATAAAAAAAATGTTTTTTTCATGTGTTCTAAAATTGTTGGCCACAAAAAAACAAATTTTAGCGTTATTCCTTAGCTGTAATCGATAAAACAACCTCCATGAAGGTTATACTGCTATAATTTTAACACCATCACTTGCGGATACTCAAAGATATGCTGCAGCATATCCAATGAAGCAGAATGGTGCATCTGCTTACTGCCCAAAGTCGTAAGCCTTTAAGTAATTAATCAAAAGACCTAACTAAGGTGCATACACTTCCTTACGACAAATAAGGAAGACG
>DNHN01000174.1 GCA_003485825.1 Bacteroidota bacterium
ATCATGTCTGTTACAACAGTCTGACCATTTCCAGCTGCAAGAAGGAAAGAAATATCTACGTCTTCTGAATTTCTGAACTTACGGTATCCGTCAATTGTTTGACCAGCTGTAGGAGCACTTCCGTCCGCACCATTTACAAACGATGCTGTCTGAGGAGTTGTGCCGCCAACAAAGGTTACACCTTGCGCTGCACTACCTGCATTTGTATTGCCACTGTTGTGTGCAGTCCACCATACATATCGAGATCTGTTGTTGACTACATCTTTGTAGTAGTTGGTTGCACCTGTTTCTGTTTTTGCATCTGAGGCTAAGGAAACATTCTGGAACACTTCAAGAACTTGCCCTTTCACTCCAGTCCACAATCCATCTTCGTCTGATACAACAACGTGCATACCGTCTGCTGATCCGCCTCTTTGTGTAGCATAGGCAGATGTGCCAGGAGCTCTATCTGTCACAGTAGAATATTCCCACTTACGTACAATGGCAGTATTGGCTGCTACTGAATCTCCTGTATAGGCCTTTTCGAGTACAGCTGAGAGTCCTCCAGCATCGACTGACGATACTTTGATTGTTTGCTTGGCGCCAAGCGTAGCTCCTACTTCTAATAGATCTCCAGCTACCAGCGTACTAGCTTGGTTAGCAGAAAAAGCAATAGATGTTGTATTAGCTGTTATTGTATATGTTCCAGTAAGCGTTGATTTGAAAGCAGTTGCAGACGCACATACAGATGTCTTCAAAGAGTTACCTAGCTCGCCAGGATATCGAGCAACAAAATCACCAACGGTAGCAATACCCGATGAATAGTTGTTTTCGTAATCTTCTGAACTCTTTACAAGAGTAATAACGGTGTTACCAGCATTCTGCGTAGCATTGGCTTGACCTGTGCTTGATGCACGAACGACGTACAATGCATTACCGTAGGATAGAAAGTTCGCAGCGGTAAAGAAATCGTTGTATACTGTTGTTGTCGGCTTTTGAAATTGACCAACTAGCTTATCTTCTGAGGTAATTAGAGTTAGCTGTTCAACTGGGCCCCAACGAAAATGACCGGCAATACCGCCTTCGGTAGTCGATACGGCGGGAACAACAGTAGTTTGATCAAGTTCGCTAACATTGACTCCTGGTGATACTTGGAATGGCATTTGTGTCTCTCCTTAATTGAGGGTATTCTTTTTTATTTTGTTGTTGTGCATTCCATTTATTTATAATACATCAAATTTCACCATATTACCACTTATCAGATATAGTGTCGCTAGAAGGTAACGACCATCCTAGTCTATCTACATCAATATCAATTATACCATCATCTCCGCTGCCATCATCAATGAATCCAAAAGGAAGAACGTCGTCCTCTATCATTTGTTGGTTATCAGCGTATAGTTTTTTTCTCAAATCTTTATTGGTCAAGTCTTTAAAATAATCCTGTCGTATTAGCCAGGAGAATAGGACTGTGCACATCACAATATCATCATGGAAGCCTTGTTCTGCTTGAAAACTTTCCTTAACTTGTACGAAGTTGCATAGTTCGTTGACATATTCGTAGTCTTCAAATATAAGTTTGTCTTGTTCTACTACATCTTTTAATACTGAACATCCTATTCTTTTTACGGTTTTAGACGTTCTTACTCCTAATTGGGCTCGGCCTCCGCTAAAGCCTGATGTTATATATTGGATCCCCCCTTTCTGCGAGGTTCTAAATATGTTTTCATACTCAAAATCGTTATATAATATATTAGCTACTTGCTCTCCAATGTCGTTTATTTCGACAAGAACAAAAGCGTCGTTGTACTTTCTAGCAGCATTGTATATAACATCTGGATAAAGTAGAGGGGATATGTCTTTGCTTCTGTACTTGCCCACGCCTCTATAAGGATATTCAGTTATGTCGAATACAATAAAGGCTGAGTAGTCTAATCCTAATCCTCGTGATGTATCAACTACTATTACGTAACTTCTATCTGGCTCTGGCTCGTGGTAACATTTAAAGTTATTCTTCTCGTATAAAGGTGTTCGGAATGTCAGGGCTCTTAGCTTGGTAGCGTGAATTAATGTGTTGGTACTTCCAAGGAATTCGCAGTTATGGCTAACTATGCCGTTGGTATATAATTCTTTTCGTTCTCCAACGTCTATGAAGTCATAAAGGTATATTGGTTCGTTAACGAACTCGCTGTAAACTAGAGTTTGTGAGCCTACGTCTGTTTGTACTACATCTCCTCTCTTATATTCATTGGCTTTTATAAACACTCCATCATTGTTTTTTATCGGATGGTTTACTGAGCACTTGAGCTCCTGTCCTTGCTCTGTAATTAAGTGCCAGTAGAAGTCGCGATGAATTCTTTGTACACCATAAAAGTCTTCGTATCCTGCAGGAGTACAAACTTTGTCGTTACTTACGTTAGTATAAAATTCAGACATTCCTTCAAAACCTTGTTTCGATTTTTTTTACATTCATCGTGATCGACTCGGTGTACTTGTATATTTTTTGTAGCTAGAAACTCATCTCTTACGCTGTCTTTCTCTCGGTTGTGCCACCTCTTAGAGTCGTATTCAATGTTTTTGTTACCTATTACAAAATCTAAATAATAAACTCTTTTGTTAATCAGCGGATGAAAATCTTGGTGGTTGATGGTGCTAATTGTTTTTTCACTATTCAACGAAGCATAACGACAACCAGCGCGTTCGCTGTCATTCAGCAAACAATATATTTCATCAAAAAGATCTAAACTAGCCTTGCTACACCTGGTTCTTGATGTAAATTTCGAATTAATGCATTTCCCACATATCTTCTTGCCGTTGTATGCTCCATACCCTGTATCGAATGTAGAAAATTTAAGGTCGACCTCGCAGGACAGGCATTTTTTAATGCTATTAGGATAGCATATATTGTAAGCCTTTTGCACCAATCTATGATCAGATGAGTCGTAATGATTTATCGACCTTGTCACAACATCGTCGCATTTAAGCGATGCGCCAAACCCCTGACTTTTGTTGTTTTTAATTTTTAGGACTAAAGCAGCGAGCTCGCCTTTGGGTAAAATTTTCTCTTTGCGTGACCAGTTGTTTCTCTTTGCATATCCCTTGATAACATTAGCTACATAATAGTTGTATGTCAGCTTTATGACAGAGAGACTCTCACCCTCCTCATACATGCGCTGCACATGATCCAATTGATCTACGTGCCTGAAATAAGTGCTATCGAGGCTTCGTTTATACTGCTTGCCATTTTTAGATTTTTGTTTCTTGATTCTGCTTGGCAATTTTCCAATACTCCTCAGCTGTTATTCTACCATGCTGTATAGTATTTATATATGTTGATCCTGCAAAACTTTCAAACTCTTGGCGGAATTGTTCTTCTGATGTTGCTCGTATGGTCTCTTCACGCCACTCTTCATCTCGACCCGGAACATCGGACCAATGTATTTCAACACGCTCGTAATCGTTTCTATTTTCCTCGCTGTCGACCCACAGCTTATAGAACATATTCATTCCATTTGGTGTAGAGGTTATAATAACCTTCGAAGACTTACCAGATGAAATTGTAGGGAATACAGAGGTAAAAAACTCTTCCTGTATATTGTTGGGTACGAATGCAAACTCATCAAGGTAGATGAGATTCTGGGATGTACCACGAATAGCACTTGAAGACGTGGACGATGCTATAATTTCTGAACCATTTTCTAACTTTATACTACCTTTGTTCCATTCCAAAATACCTTGCTGCATCCATTTAGGCAGATGCTCATACATCAATTGTATTCTACCAAGGATTTCTATTGCTTGGGATCTTTTGTTGGCAAGGACAGCAATACTATACTGGTCAGTAAACAATATCTTCCAAAGAAGATAGGCTCCAACCGTTGTGGTCTTACCTACCTGTCTTGGTAGTTTGCATAGAGAGAAACGATTAGCTTCGAATACATCAAGCATCTCATTTTGGAAGTCCCACGTGCCGAAAGGAATAAGACCTTCATCCACACTAACAATTTTTACATACTCGTTTACAAAGTACTGAGGATCGCGTGCTACCTTAACGTATTCTAAGACTTGCTCTTGAGTAAACTCAATTGGTACGCCGGCAGACTTTAAATTCTTGTTTCCGAGATATATATCAGGCATTTACGTTGACCTTGCCCCTAATCACTTGTATACTTACGGTGTTGCCCCCAAAGGGACATTAGATACTTACTTTGCCTTCACTGATCAATCGTTCTCTATTGTCCAAGTGTTCCGCTTGAACATCCTCTTTGTTCTGACCATGATATGCTACAGCTTGTCCTTCATCAATCATTTGCTGGCATACGCTACCGCCATCAATAAGAAAGTCTCCTAGTATCCTGCCAAACTTTCCCTTAGCATCTTCACCGTTTCGATCTATTTGAGTTTTAAGAATAGCTTGTTTACCGAGGAGCTCTTTTAATCTTTTTTTAGACGCTAGGCCAAACTTCTTCTCAACTTTGTCGCGAGTCCTGCTTTCTGGGGTATCGATGCCAGCAAGCCGAACTCTCTCATCTTTCATCCATACACCGAACCCAAGGTCGATGTCGACGTCCACAGTATCACCGTCCACTACTCTATTTATATTCGCTCTATATTCATACATTTTTACTGTTGTCCTTAATCAATTGTTGTAACTCAGCAGTGTTTCCTACAAAGAGAGCGTTGGTGACGTTGGTCGGTCCTTTGGCAGATTCTTCTTTTAATGATTTGACTTTCTTTTGAACTTCGAGGAGATCTTTGTTAGCATCAGTCAATGTTTTAATTAACGTACCAACAACTTCGAACGCTCTTGGAGACTCGCTTTGATTAGCAAGCTCGACAAGAGTATTTAATGCATCAGATCCTCTTTCAATTACGTTGTATAGGTTTTCTCTTGCATACTGGTAGTCACTATCTATGTCACTGCTAACAGACGGCAGAGCGGGTTCTACAAGCTCTGAAGGCGTATCTTCTTCCACAATCTCAGATTGAGGGAGGTTGAATATATCTTCGAAACTTTCTTCCATGCGCGTCTTTTTCATATTATATGTCAGTTATGTTAGTGGCAAATCCATAATCATCATCAGCGCTTATTTCCTGCACTGGTACGGACAAGGCCGAGTTAGATGTTGGAAGGCCAGTAGATGTTAGACCAGGCTCTACTGTAATCCTTTCTGAAGGACTAGAGCGAGGCAAGTCAGTGTGAGCATCAATTAATGCTCTCTTTATAATTCCACTTGTAGAAGTAGGACCAAATACATATCCCTTCATAGTAAAGTTGAGGTCCCACATTAGAGTACGTCTTGTGGAGAAATCTCCCTCGTACGCATCTTGGACGCTTACGTCTGTAAGTATACATGGAACGTCATATGTCAAATCCATTCCAGGTATCAGCTTGATGTTGTTTGTCCATTCGGGCTGAAAGTAAGGAAGTATTTGCTCAAGTATCTGAGTACCATCGTCAGCGTTCTTTACAAATATACTCAAGCGAAACTGAATATCATACGGTACAGGTATATATTGAGTACTGAGTACACCTGTATCTGTAGAGCTTACACTTACATTTTGCTGAGTAGATGCTAGTTTTCTATTTGCTGCGTAAGATATTCCCATCATCTCAAATCCAATTCTTGGCAGAGATAAGGCAACATCTTGATCTAAGTTTGGATCTTGAGCTAGTCGTACTAAGAATTTTTCTTTTGGACCGTAGGCAATAGGTACCTTGAGTGTCTGAATAACAGTTTCACTTTGATTCAATCTTTGTAGATATATACCATTGAACATATTGCCAAATACAATAACGTACTTGCGAAGGGTTCCGTGATAAAAACTATTTCCAAACATACTTAATACCTATCGATATCCCCAAAGGGATTCTGTTCACTGAAGTCTAGTATATTATCAGCATTCGTTTGAAAGAATTCGTTATTAGCTGATCTGTCAGCTTGCTCTATTCTGTACTCTTGTAGCAATGTATTATTGTCCTCGAGCTTAACAACACCAGTGCCGTCCTCAAG
>DNHN01000270.1 GCA_003485825.1 Bacteroidota bacterium
GCAATTCTAAATCGGAGACGGTTGTCAGTCTGAGTGGACAAGCTTTAGCTTGTTTGTATCGAAGACTGAACAACACTAAAAAAGAGAAAAAAATGTGGTAGTTGTAACGTTTATAGTTTTCAAGTTGTCTTAACTATGAACGCAAAAAAAAATAATTATGAATAGCATTAAAAAAATAATCAAAGCAAGTGTGTTACTACTTATAGTATTCACAGTAGCGTGTAAGGACAAAGACATTCCAACACATGATGACAAACACCATATAGAGTGCACGAAGAAGGGTACAATAATCCCACTGGGATGTGTATGGGATTATCTAGGTATCATGGATTCGGATAATAAATTAATACTGTGGATGCTAGCTTTGTGTTTAGAAATCACCCGTTCAAGAACCCTATCTAGTAAGATGAATCAGGTGTAGATATTTAGAAGTACTTAATCTAATTCAGCATAAATCTTAATGATATCCATCGAACTTAGCATGCCAATCACCTTTCCATCTTCCATTACCACTAAATGATGCCCACCGTGTTTTACCATGGTTCTCGCCGCATCTTTGACTCGACTATTGGGTGCTACTAAGTGGATGAAACTAGACATAACCTCAGCCACTAGCATAGAATCATCGTGACAGTTAACAATATCACTCGAAGAAACAATCCCAGAAATACTGCCATCAGTATCAATTACAGGTACAGCATTAATCTCTTTTCTGCTTAGCATTCCTTTCAGGTTTGCAACCTTGATGGTTTTTTGCGTGACAACTACGGGTGAATTCGTGATATCTTCTACTCTCATCTGTTCTTTTACTATTCGTTCATATCAAAATTATTGCAGATTCAATGAAGTAACATTGACGAATATCACTTTAGCAGATGATATCACAGATTCACATATAACGAGTGCAGTTTACTTCTTAGTTGAGAATCAGTCGCTGGGGGTATTTTATGCCATCTGCTGTGATGCAGTCTGTGAATCAAAGATTGTTACCTGTGCTGATCTATCAGTATCGTGTTACCATCTGGATCAGTGATCACAAAGCTGGCAGGACCTGTTGAGGTTTCGTCTGCTTGGATCGGTATGGATACTTTGCTTGCTTTTAGTTCTTTTTGGATATCTCTTATGTCATCAAAGTGTTCAAGGTTTTGGGCTTTTTGATCCCAACCTGGATTGAAAGTGAGGAGGTTTCCTTCAAACATCCCTTGGAATAAGCCAATCACGGTATTCTCGTTTTTCATGATAACATGACCTTTCTCGTAGTCTCCAGCAAATTGCTTAAATCCAAGTTTCTCGTAAAATATCTTTGATGCCTTGATGTCCTTGACACTAAGACTTACCGAAAATGCTCCTAATTTCATTAGGTTCAAAGTTAGGTATTCGTGGGTGTCTTTTGGTATAGTTACTTGCTAACCTTCAAAACCAGCAGATATATGGGAACCATCGCAGTACGGTTTGTTTCCAGAGGCTCCACATCTGCAAAAAGCAGTTGTTTTACTTTTATTCTCTGAGTTACCATCCTTATCTGTTACTTTCAAGGTTCCATATACCAGAAGTGGTCCATTTTCGAGTACTTCTACCTTAGTCTCCAAGGTAGCTACTTCTTTATCTTCTTTGTCATTCATGAAATAGCTCAGTGCTCCGCTTGGGCATTTTGCAATTTGATCTTTGAGTTCATTGGTAGTGGCATTTTCAATGGTTAGCCAAGGTTTTTGCTTAGGCTTGTATACATTGGGAAGCGCCTTTACACACTCAGCAGCGTGAATACATTTATTAGGTTTCCATACTATGGAAGTTCTCCGTTGGTGTAGTGTTTGGTGATGTCTTTCATATAATTGATATGCTTGATGTTATAGTTATATTCTTTTCTAGTAATATATGAATCGGGCATTTGCTGGCTACTAGCAGTATTTGAGCCAGTTGTTTTTTATCTATGTTGCCGTGAATTTCAATCTCCTTGCGAAGTGATTTTTCTTGAGTATCGAGGTTCAGTATCGTAGTTATGTTCACGTGTATTTCTGATACAGCCCACGCTTTGAGGTTCAGATACATAAGGGTAGTAATGCCGGTACAAGACGCCAAGGAAGCTTCCAATAGTTTTGTGGTTTTAGATCTAAGTCGGTGCCATTTGCAGATATGGGCTCATCCGCCAGAATATGATGCTTTCCGTTGGTCAGTTCTGTCTGAAACGTATTTATGGTCAGTGCTTTTATCATTTGGATGGTCTTAGTCTATTGTTTTTTTGGAATGTAAGGTAGTTGCGTTAAATCTCTTTTTTGTCTCAACTAAAATAATATTATTTGATCAATTGTGCTCCTTGCTGCCAAAGGGTGGCTTACCAAGGGTTGCCCATTCCAGCAGTTGCTTTTAGTATCCTTTTCCATTTTATTTTTTTAGGTACTCCTCTTAATTTCTTTTGTTATTCAATTGTAAATCTACCTTTTCTTTCCTATAAATCGTATCACACTGCCTGTTCCCTGGTGAAATTCCCCTTCGTCAAGAGTGACTTCTGTTTCTGTTAACTCTAATACTTCAAAACGCGGAAAGTCTTTTTCAATGCCTTCTTTAGAAAAAAGCATTTCTAAATTATTGGGCCCACCTACAGCAGGGTTTGCTTCTCTCAGAGGCAAGTGGCTTTTACTAAAACCTTCTAGGATAATATAGCCCTCGGGTTTAATAAGGTTAGCTATTCTGTTATGATAGTCTGATAGAAGTGGGACCGGGAAATGTGCAAAGATGAGTGCCGCAGCATCAAATTGTTCATTGTTTAAATTAAGTTCGGGCAGCAGGCCTAGTTCATACTGAATGCTTACCTTGTGCTTGTTTGCAAGTGCTAATGCTTTTTTCTTGCCTTCTATGCTAATATCAAAAGCAGTGACATTAAATCCATGCATTGCTGCATATACCGCATTCCTTCCTTCTCCTTCTGCAGGCAATAGTAAGTCGCCAGATAAAGCAAAGCGCTGAATACTGTCTTTGAAAAATTTATTTGGGTCTGTACCGTATGCATATGCCTTATTAGCATACCTGTTATTCCACATTTCTTCCATGTTGTAACTTGATTTTATTTTGGTTTGAAAAATAGGCATAGAAACTTAAAATAATTGCAGAAGCAGAAAGGATATTACCTATTTACGCTGTTTTACTTGTTGGTACGCAGCGCTTCCAGTCTGATGCTAAGATAGGAGAGTGGCAATCGGGCGTTATTTATTCTACTTCTAGTGCATTGAGATGCTTCGCTAACGCAACTCCCATACTAAAACAGCCTTGAAGTAAATAGCCTCCTGTGGGCGCGTACCAGTCCAGCATTTCGCCAATAGCATACGTGTTGGATATTTTCCGGATCTGAAAATATTCGTCTACTTCATTTAGCGCTATACCTCCTAAGGTAGAAATAGCTTTATCTATATCGTCCGACTTGGTTAGGGTAATTGGAAGCGCTTTGATATGTTTCGCTAATCCGTTAATGTCCATAAAGGTTTCTTTATCCGTGTATTGCTTGAGGAGTGCTACCGTTGTTCGGTCTAGATTTAAATCTTCTTTGAGGATGTCTGTTACTTTAGAAAGTTTGGTTTTCGTGTATTTTTCCTTAATCTGAGTCGCGGTCATCGTCGGCTTTAAATCCAGATAGATTGTTGTTTTTTCTGTGGTAAGCAGAGTTTCTTGTAGTTTGTGGCTTAGTGCATAAAGAGCATTGCCCTCTAGCCCAAATGTAGAAATAATCAACTCGCCTTTAGCAGCATGTCCATTAAAACTCAAGGTAATGTTCTTTAACGGTTTTCCTGCATGGGTTGAGATGAATTTTTTATCCCAATTCACACCAAAAGCGCAATTAGCCGCTCGAAATGGAAGCACGTTTACTCCTCGATTTACGAAAGGTTGTGCCCATGAGCCGTCAGAACCCGTCACCTTCCAACTTGCTCCTCCAAGTGCAAAAACAGTAAAATCCGCACGAATGCCTTTAAGGCCGTTGAAACATAACTCATTTTCCTTGTTCCAGCCTATCCACTCAGTGCCTAGATGAAATTTCACTCCTTTGCCGGAGATATGTTCTACTATCTTATTCAGAACTTCTATGGGTTTTAGGCCTTGCTCCGGGAATACACGATTGCTTGACCCTACAAAAGTGGGGATATCAATATCGCTCAACCACTGAATCAAATCAGTATTGGTAAACTGCTTTAGACTACTGGCCATAAATTCACTCGGGCTATACTGAGCTATGAGTTCATCAGTAGGCGAGGAGTAGGTCAGATTTAGTCCACCTTCACCAGCTACCAGAAACTTACGACCTACCGATTTCTTTCTATCGTAGATGGCTACTTCATACTTTCGGGTATCTAGCTGAGCTGCTAGCATAAGTGCGGCGGGACCTCCACCTATGATTGCTATGATTGGTTTCGTATTGATAGGCTCAAAAGTAAGCTTGTTCGGATACTTTGTTAGAAAAAGGATATTCGTATGAGATCCGAAGACAATAGTGTGAACTGCCATAATTGGTGGACAACCTTATCGAGCAAGAGGGGGTAGCTCTGTCATGCTTAATTATTTTTGCTACTGTGAATATAAAACTTACCAAACCATTAGTGGTTTTTGATTTAGAGACTACCGGAGTACAAGTAGCTGCAGATAGGATAGTAGAAATATATTGTATAAAAATACAACCAGACGGTACAGAGGAGCATTTACATCAAGTACTAAATCCCACGATACCCATACCTCCAGTAGTGTCTGAAATTCACGGAATATGGGATAAGGATGTTGTTGGGAAGCCTACATTTCAAGAGTTTTCCGCAGAGTTGAACGCGTTTATGGGAGACTGTGATTTTGGAGGATTTAATAGTAATCGTTTTGATTTTCCGATGTTAGCGGAGGAGTTTTACAGAGCAGGAGTTTCTTTTGATACCAACAGAAAATTTATAGATGCACAGCGAATTTTTCATAAGATGGAACCGCGTAATCTTGGTGCGGCCTTCCAGAAGTATTGTGGTAAAGAGCTTATAGATGCACACAGTGCAAAAGCAGATACCGTAGCCACATGGGAAATCATAAAAGCTCAAGTAGATCACTACGATGAACTAGAAGGAGACATAGATTTTTTGAATGCTTTCAGCGGTGAGAGTGAGTTCTATGATTTTGCTCGAAGAATAAAGCGCGGCAAAAATGGAGAAGCATTATTTAATTTTGGGAAGTACAAAGATAAGCTAGTGATAGATGTTTTTAAGGAAAATAGAGGTTACTACGATTGGATGATGAAGGGTGATTTTCCTGAAAATACCAAGTCTGTGATAACTAAATTGGCTTTGCAAAGTCGAAATTCTTAGTACGTTTCAATTTTAGTGTGCTGAAATACCCTACTGAATTATTCCGACTCCGCCTATTACTGGGTGAGTAATCCGCCACCCAGTCGACTTACCGTATAGTATAGTTTTACGAGGTTAATCTTGGCTTGATTCGCACTGTTTTTAGCTACGAGAACATTGAGTTGGGCTACACGTAGGTCATTAAAACTAATCTGCCCATTGCGATAGCTAGATTGTGCTCGTTGCAGAGCTAGCTCGGCTAGGGTAATATTTTCTTCCTGTGCCTGCAGTGTACGGGTGATCTGTTTACTATCCAATTCGGCTGCATAGAGCTGGTTTTGAATGGTTAGCTTCGATTTGGCTAATTCAAGTTCACTGTTCTGCTTAGCGAGGTCTGCATTTTTTATGGCAGTTGTGAGTTGGTTTCCATTGAAGATTGGCATGCTCAGTGTCAGACCTCCATTAAAACCTAAGTTGCTTTGTGAGAGTACAATTCCAGCACCGTTTTGGGCGGTACTATATCCATAAGCGCCACTTGCTGTAAGTGTCGGCATTCTTCCTTCATTTGCTATTTCGGCTTGATTCCAAGCGAGTGTTTGAGAGAGTTGAGCTAAAAGTAGCGTGCTGTTATTCTGAAGTGCTTTGCTCTCTGTTTCTGCGATATTAATGGAAGAAGGTACATCAATATCATTGGGGATAGTAAACCGAGTTTTAGGGTCTTTGCCCATCAATATATTCAAGGCTCCTTTTTGTTTATCTATCGAAGTAGTTAAGTTTTCTAGTGCCAGGCTATCATTATTTAAGTCCACTTGAGCACTGATGACATCGAGTTGGCTTTTTGCCCCATTTTTATTAGCCAGAGTTACTCGTTTTAGCCTATCTTGAGATATAGCTAAGTTTTGTTGAGCGGCAGAAAGGTCAAGTGCACTCTGCTGGATATCGAGATAACGACTTACGATATCTAGTACCATATTTTCAGCTATTACCTGAGCTTGTACTTGATTGAGTCGCTGAGTACTCATTAGGTTTTGGTAGGTGTGTACTCGCCCAAAACCATTAAATACGATATAATTAAAACCGATGTTAGCGCCTAAATTAGTGTTTTGAGCTCCATCTACTTCTGCATCGGGTATCCCCCCTGCAAATGTGAGCTTGGTATTATTGATGCTGTAGTTTGCATTTCCATTCAAGTTGATAGTTGGATAGTATCCAGCTTGTGCTTTGGTCGCTTGGTTACTAGCAGCTGTAGCATTATTTTTAGCTATGGCTATGTCAAAATTCTGCTCCAAAGCAGTACTTATAATCTGGTCTAAACTCAGCTCTTCTTGTGCATTGACTATGCTGCTGGTAGCTATCGTCAGTAGGAATAGTATACTAGTCTTCCAATTCATATTTTTCTGCTTCTAGTTCTTGTATTGCGGGTTCTACTTCTTCGGCACTCGGCATTATTCCTCCATTCCATAGCCACCCTATACTTCGCTTTGTATTGTTCCAAGCTACCAGAAATACAGGCAGTAGAATTAGGGTGAGCACAGTGGCTATACCGATACCATAGGCTACGGATATGGCCATTGGGATAAGGAATTGCGCTTGAAAACTCTTCTCCATAATAAGTGGAGCAAGTCCAGCTATGGTAGTCATACTTGTAAGGAATATGGCTCTAAACCTTACATAGCCTGCTTGGTATACCGCTTCTGTAAAGGTCATTCCTTCCTTGAGGTAGATGTTCATTTTCTCTACCAGCACCAGACTATCATTTACAATTATTCCAATCAAAGCGACGACCCCAAGGAAACTCAAGATACTCATCTGCTGACCGTGTAGGTAATGTCCCCAAGCTACACCGATAAGACTAAAGGGTACAAGAAGTATCAAGATGATTACGGCCTGCCCGAGCGAACGGAAGGTAAACGTAATGATAATAATGATGCAAAAGATGACAAATGGGAACGCAAATTTAGCCGAAGCTTGAGTCTTATCTGCTTCACGATTTTGTCCTTCAAAAAGTGGTGTGATACCTTGATGTTTTGCCAAGATAGCAGGTACGATATCCGCTTTTATCTGAGCAATGATTAATGGAGCGGAGACTTTATTACTGCTGACTTCTGCTTCTATAGTTACTTGTTTTTGTGCGTCTAGGTGATTGATACCCACTACACCACGTTCTATGGTAAATGTAGCTAACTCACTGAGCGGTATTTGTTTGCCATCTAAGGTGCGAATACGGGTATCTTCTAAGTCATAAAGAGAACTTCTCTGTGCATCATTGAAACGTACCCATACTTTTATTTCATCTTTTCCGCGTTGTAGTCTTTGAGCTTCATACCCAAAGTATCCTTGACGTATCTGATTTAGCACCATGGCTTCATTGAGTCCTAGGATGTATGCCTTATCATTGAGCTGTACATTGATTTCTCTGCGACCGGGTTGTACACTTTCTACGACGTCTTTTAGTTCAGGTAGTTGGAGCATTTGCTCTTTAAGTTCAGCTTTTGCTGCATCTAGCTCGGCTTGGTCTTCTCCCAAGAAAGTGACTGATACGGGTTTTCCAAAAGCACTAGCATTTCCGAAGGTGAGTTTATCTACATCATCCATGCTGCCTACTTTTTTACGGAAACGAGAGGCGAGCTCCATACTGCTTAAGGTACGAAGTTCACTACCAACAAGCTTAGCATTTATGCTTCCTTCGTGGGACAGCGGACCTACCTTTCGTTCTAAGTTCTTTACGATGCTCACATCATTGCCTGTTTCCTTTTTTATTTCCTCATTCACCTCCCATATGGCAGCTTCTATCTTTTCTAGTCGACTATTGGTAATCGCTTCTCTGGTACCACTGGCCATACTTAGGTTTATGGGTACATCATTTCGTTCAATTACAGGAAAGAATGTGAACTGTATATGTCCGCCACTTATGCCTCCTATGGTAATGAGAGCCATTGTAACGGCAATACAAAACGTAAAAATCTTATGATTCAATGAGAAACGTAGAACCGGAGCATACAGCTTATCCCGGAGCACATACAGTACCTTGTCTGTAAAGCGTTCTAGTTTGTTCTTTTTTTGTCCTTCTTTTAGCGCCTTGCTATGCGCTAAGTGGGCAGGAAGAATAACCAAGGCTTCTACGAGTGATACTGCTAAAGTAGCAATTACCACAAACGCTAATTCACTAAAAAAGTCTCCTGCTCGCCCATCTACCATGAAAAAGAAACTGAACGCTACCATAGTGGTAATTACTGCACTAAATACAGCAGGGAGTACTTCCATAGTGCCATCTACTGCTGCTCGTAGAGCACTTTTTCCTTTTTCAAAATGACTAAATATATTTTCACTGATAACAATGCCGTCATCTACTAAAATCCCAATAACCACAATCATCCCAAAAAGCGAGATT
>DNHN01000271.1:0-648 GCA_003485825.1 Bacteroidota bacterium
ATGTGGAAGTAAGCTTTGTGCTGGAAGTGGAGTAATACTCTTTTCGGAGGAAACATAAGAACCTTGAGCTTTTTGAGCTCAAGGTTTTTTTTGTGTATTTTTCACTAAAAATCTGGGAGCATACCCGCAATTTGCTTTTTACGTTATATGCATTTGAAAACAATTTTATTCGTCTCAACAGATTCTATCGGTTGTAGAATGAGTTTTCGTTTATTTTGGCCTTTCACGTCAAATCTTTCAATCCTATTTGCACTATCGAACTTCATAGTCAGTGTGTTGCTAAATAAAGGATAGTTACCCTCTTTACGAATAACAAGTCCATTAACACATATGTCTTTGGCGTATTGAACAAAAGCGAAATTTGCAGTAATCGACATTTGTCGCTACATTTTGCGTAAAATGTCGTTTTATGATTTCAGAAACCATTGATTTAAACAAAGAGCGTGACACCGTAATTAAGTGGCTTGATATAAAAAGAACTTTACCTATGCGTTCAAATTCTGCTTTTTTATATGTTAAAATTATAAAAGTAGGTCTTAAAAGTAAATCCGTTAATTCTTTTATTGAACATTCGAGTTTAACCAAGAAACAAGTATCTAGAATGATTCATATTTCTGAAAGAACCTTGCTCAGGGGCACAACTATTGG
>DNHN01000271.1:702-4883 GCA_003485825.1 Bacteroidota bacterium
AAAAAATAAAAAACGCATTACTGAATTAACCTCGTATTACGCACAGGTATTTCTTACAAACCGTTATCTCTTTCAGAAGCGCATACCGAAATACTTTGCATAAATCCTTTCATCAGTCTCCTCAAAAATCAACACAAAAATACGTCTACCCTTCGACTCCGCTCAGGATAACGTATTTTCTAATCTTCTCTACCTCATCCGCCCATACCTTATCCCCATCGCTGATATCCGCTATTGATTTAATTTTAGCTAATAAATCTTCTACGCTCTTCGATGATTGGAGTGGTCTGCGGTATTCCAATGCTTTGGCAGCAGTCAGCTGCTCTATCGCCTGAATGCGTTCTACATTTTCAATCACACGCAAACATTTGGTAGCGGCATTGGCTCCCATACTCACGTGATCCTCCTGCCCATTACTACTTTCTATCGTATCTACACTGCTGGGTGTGCAGAGCTGCTTGTTTTGGCTTACGATACTGGCGGCTGTATACTGTGCGATCATCAAACCGCTCTCGAGTCCAGGATTTGATGTAAGGAAAGCGGGAAGTCCTCTCTTGCCTTCTACGAGCCTGTATATTCTACGTTCGGCTATACTGCCTATTTCTGCTATGGCTATGGCTAAAAAGTCAAGCTGAAGCGCTAAGGTCTGTCCGTGGAAGTTTCCTGCACTCAGCACCAAGTCCTCGTCGGGGAACACATTGGGATTATCCGTCACCGAGTTTATCTCTGTTTCAAAGACAGCCTTCACATGAGCTACGGCATCTTTACTCGCTCCGTGTACTTGTGGTACGCATCGCATACTGTAAGGGTCTTGTACGTGGACTTTATCCTGTGCGAGTATTTCACTTCCTTCCAAGTGTTCTAAAACGGCTTTAGCAGTATCCAGCTGTCCTTGGTGTGGCCGTATCTGATGGCTATACGCCAAGAAGGCTTCTTTACGCCCGTCGTAGGCATCTAAACACATCGCTGCATTCAGATCTGCACGCGCTAGGATGTCTTCTGCTTTGAATAAACACTGCACTCCATACGCCTGCATAAATTGAGTTCCGTTGATCAACGCTAAGCCTTCTTTCGGTCCTAGCTTCAAATCTGATGGCTCGGGTTTCCTTTTCTGTGTGTAAGAACTTTCCTCGTCCCAGACCTCTCCCTCTCCTATCAGCGGCAAAGCTAAATGACTCAAAGGAGCTAAATCTCCACTGGCTCCAAGGCTACCCAGTTCGTATATCACGGGCAGTGTATCGTTATTGTAAAACGCTAAAAGCTTCTCTACCGTGGCTAGCTGCACGCCACTATGACCATAGCTGAGGCTTTGTGCTTTTAGCAAAAGCATCAATTTTATAATATCTCTAGGCACATAGGCGCCTGCTCCGCACGCGTGGGAACGAACCAGATTAACTTGCAACTGAGCAAGGTCCTTTTTATCTATCTCTGTATTGCATAGCGAACCAAAACCGGTGTTCACACCATAAATTGGAGGTCCTACTTCTTCTACTTTCTGAAGCAAGTAGGCATGACATTTTTCTATTTTAGCTTTGGCAGCTGCAGAGAGCGTCACCTCTTCTCCAGATGCTACTATATTTCGTATATCGTTTAAGCTATGATGCTCTGCTAGTTCCATGGCCACAAATGTAGTATTCGCCCTCCATAACCATGACAAAATAAAACCCACAAAAAAATATCAATACGGTAAACCCACACCTAAGTGCATCCCAATCCGCTTAGAGATTATGGTGCGATTACGTTCATTTTACCAATGGTTTGAATAAAACACACCCATAGTTAGCTTATTCTGCCTGAGATCTAAACGAAGATTCGTAGCTGCTTAATTCATAATAAATCAATTAAATATAGGTTTGCTCACCAAGCAGTTAACCGAAAAATAACATGCAAAAGCGTTCACCAAAACCTACCTTTGCACCTTCTATTTTTTAAGACATACAAATGCGCGAAACGAAATTCAATAAAACACTAGTTAGATCCTTAGTTTTAGGAGCGGGAATACTCTTGATAGGATTCCTTATTAACAGCCAACTTTCCAAGAAAGAGGATAAGGCAGGTCCTAAAATATCATTTAGGTCTAAAGTGGTAGAAACTAGAGTTGCTACTCCCGTTAGCATCCTCATAAACATATCTGTGAGCGGAAGGTTAAAGGCTTCCAACAGAATGGAGATTTTCGCTGAGGTAACAGGAATACTTACTAATCAAAATTTTAAAGCTGGTCAATCGTTTAGAAAAGGAGAAAATCTAGCCTCCATAAATGACACAGAATACCGCACTCAATTAATAGCGGCTCGCAGCACATTTATGGGACTTATTAGTCAATCTCTTGCTGACATAACTATTGATTATCCCACAGAAGCTGATAAATGGCAAAACTTTCTAAAAGAATTGAACCCGAAGAAGTCCTTGCCCAAACTTCCGAGCACGGACAATCTGCAGTTAAAACAATTTCTGAGCGGTAGAAATATACTCAGCAACTACTACACCATTCAAAGTCAAGAAGTGCGCCTTCAAAAATACAGTATCTCTGCACCTTACGGTGGTATGCTCAGCGAAACGAGTATAGACCCAGGCACACTAGTTCGTTCAGGTCAAAAGTTAGGTACTTACGTTCAAGAAGATGGATACGAACTGGAAGCTGCCGTCACCCAAAATGACCTCCAGTTTCTCAAAAAAGGCAGTAAAGTAAAGCTGCGATCTGTAGCGCATAACCAAGACTACATTGGCACAGTAAGCAGGATTAATAGCACCATCAATCCTACTACACAACAAGTGAGTGTATTTCTCACGGTGAGCGGCAAAGACTTAAAAGAAGGTCTCTACTTAGATGCGATGATACGCACAGGAACAGCTTCTGAAGCCATAGAAGTACCGAGAAACACATTAATAGATGGTAAAGCAATTTATACTGTATCTGCTACAGACTCTACTCTGCGTTTAGCACCTATTGAGGTCGTTCGTTTCATAGAGGATAAAGCTATTGTTAAGGGAATCCCTGCTGGAGCCCTCCTTCCTTTGACACAGGTAAATGGAGCTTTTGAAGGAATGAAAGTAGTACCTCAAGCAAGTAAATAAAAAATGAAGAAAATCATAGCGTACTTCATAAAATACCCCGTCTCCGTAAATACACTTCTGGCTATTATCTGCATTTTTGGTGCGATTGCTTATGTCAATATGAGTGCGAGCTTCTTCCCACTTATAGATAGTAGAATAATTAATGTTCAGCTGGTCTACCCTGGTGCTTCACCAGAAGAGATGGAAGAAGGTGTGGTTTCACGCATAGAAGAAAAACTAGAAGGAGTCACAGGCATCGAACGTATCACGAGTAGTAGTAATGAAAATACTGCCGCTGTAATAGTGGAGGTAGAAAAAGGCTATGACACCAAGGTAGCGTTAGAAGATGTTAAAAATGCGGTAAATGCGATTAACAGCTTCCCCGGGGGACTTGAAAAACCTGTAGTCGCACTCAAGGAAAATATAAACTTCACCATAAATTATGCGATCACTGGAGAGATGATAGACCTTACCGCCTTGAAATCATATGCCCGACGAATAGAGAAAGACCTTCTCTCCTATGATGGGATATCCAAGGTAGAACTAGCCGGTTTTCCAGACGAAGAAATAGAGATATCTTTAGATGACGAAGCACTGAAAGAATATGGCATCACGCTAGAACAAGCAGGCTTGCTCATTCGAAATGCCAATATAGATATCACTGGAGGAAGTATAAAAACCAACACAGAAGAATTACTGATACGCAGTAGAAATAAAGCCTACTATGCCGCTCAGCTAGAAGATCTTGTATTGAAAACAACTGCGGAAGGGGCGATAGTACGACTAAAAGATGTAGCCCAAATCCGCGACCAGTGGGCAGACGACCCAAACCGTATTTATATCAACGGTAAACCGGGAGTAGAAATACTCGTAAGTAGCACAGACAAAGAGGACTTACTGAAGAATGCTGCATACGCACGCAGTTATTTTGAAAAATTTAATGAACTAAATCCTCAACTCACTGCTACCCTCATCCGTGATCAAAGTGAGACGCTGGAAGAACGTAAAAACTTACTGCTCGAAAACGGAATTATTGGGATGCTATTGGTACTGCTTCTACTTTCCTTATTCCTGAACATTCGCATTGCGTTTTGGGTAGCTGTAGGCTTACCCGTTTCTTTTTTAGG
>DNHN01000137.1 GCA_003485825.1 Bacteroidota bacterium
ATCTCTACACAATCTGGAAAAGGAAAGAATGCGTCAGACGCCATACAAGCCCCTATAATATCTATAGAGAACGCTTTCGCTTTTACGATAGCCTGCTTCAGCGCATCCACTCTAGATGTCTGCCCCGTGCCGCTACTTAGTAACTTTCCATCCTTCACCAATATTATTGCATTGGATTTTGTATTTTTAACTAGCCTATCTGCCAGCAGTAAATCTTGCAACTGCGACGCTGTAGGTTTTAATGATGTAACTACTGTAAGATCATCCTTAGACACATTCAGCATATCTCTCTCTTGAACTAGCACACCATTTAGACAAC
The DNA here is from genome assembly GCA_003485825.1 of Bacteroidota bacterium. Lineage (GTDB taxonomy): Bacteria > Bacteroidota > Bacteroidia > NS11-12g > UBA9320 > UBA9320. The sequence continues at coordinate 320 of DNHN01000137.1, forward strand.
TTCTTACTACATCTTGACTATACGCCACTTTAGACCACTTCAACAGAATTCTCTTACTCTTTTTAGTCAATAAGGCTTCTGCTTCAGCAGAATATGAAGGAGCAATTAACACCTCATAGAAAATTTCGTTGATCTTTTCTGCTGTGGCAAGATCTATCTCCGCATCAGATATTAGTATTCCTCCGAATGCAGAAACCGGATCTGCAGCTAGTGCTTCAGTAAATGCCTCGAACGTAGAACTTGCTCTGGCGCACCCACAAGCATTATTGTGCTTTAGGACTGCAAACGAACAGTACTCCTCAGAAGATATATCTGTAATAAGCGAAACTGCAGCATCTACGTCTAACAGGTTATTGTACGAGAGCTCTTTGCCGCTTAATTTTGTAAATAACGCATCTAAGTCTCCTTGGAATGAAGCTTTTTGATGTGGATTCTCTCCGTACCTTAATGGCATCACTTGCTCACCTGCAAAGTATTGACTGATGGCAGTATCATAATCTCTGGTATTTTGAAATGCTTCTTTGGCTAATTCATTTCTAAAGTCTAGCTGAGAATCTCCATTATTTGCTTTATAATGATCTGTAAATTTCTCATATTGATTCTTTGAACTAATGATACTCGTGTGCGCAAAGTTTTTTGCGGCAGCTCTAATCAATGAAATCCCTCCTATATCTATTTTCTCAATAATCTCCGCGTGTGATGCGCCGGAAGCCACGGTATCTTGAAACGGATACAAATCCACGACCACTAAATCTATGGATGGTATATTATGTTCGGCTAATTCAGACAAATCTTGACTATTGTCTCTGCGATAAAGAATGCCCCCAAAAATAGCGGGATGTAAGGTTTTTACTCTCCCACCAAAAACTTCTGGATAGTTCGTAAAATCTTCTACGGCTAATACATTGATGCCTAAACTTTCTAAATAGGACTTTGTGCCACCAGTAGAATATATTGTTACATCATTTTTTACCAATTCTTTGGCTAGGATGTCAATGCCGTTTTTATCAAAAACGGAAATGAGTGCTGATTTAATCATTTTACTTAATTTGTCTAAAGAGAGACAAAGGTATGCATAGCTAAATAGCAGTTCTATTTTATGCCATAGAAATGCTTACATATTTTAAACATTAGAACGAATGACCCAAACTAAGGTGTAAAATAGGCGTTCTAAACTTTCGCTCCTCTAAACCAAAAGCATAATCAAATGAAACCTGATATCCGTAAATCAACGTAGAAGCGCCAATACCTGTACTTGCTATCAAGGGATTTTTGTAGGCATTTATTTTAATCAGCAAGACTTTAGTACTAGACTCTACAATAGATGTACTTAACACATTTGCTTCATCATAAATGCCGCTTCCGTAAAACGCCGTAGCTACATCTACAAACACATGCCCCTTTAGATTGGCAAACACCTCTGCAGTAATTGGTCTTTTGAATAGGTACTCCAAAATCTTAGACTCAAACTGCGACTGTAGCGTAAAAAACGTGTTTCCATTCCTGTAGTTTCCATTGAATCCTCTTATACCATATACATTCGTATACACTGCTGGTTCCTTATATTGGGAAAAGCTTCGGTTACCATCTTTAATAAGCACATCTCCAGATGCGCCACCTATCATAAAGTAAGAAGACGCTGACCCCTGTGAGCTCCCCAGTCTAATACTTGTCACTAACTGATCTTTAGCGGATGCCCGGAGCTTATGCATAAGATGGAGATCTGCTGTAACGCTAAATCCTTCAGCCAATACTGAAATCTGAGGACTTATAGCCAAATCAGCACTTAACATGTGCTTTATACTACTACTCTGGAACCTTAATCGGCTGGTGTAACCTGTTAAAAATGAATTGCGGATCTCAGAGGCGATACTTTCTTCCGAAAAATACAGAGGTGATAGTCGATCATATCGTCCATTCAAACTGTGAGAAATCGTAACCTTATCTGACCATCGAGACTGGGACAAAGTGTAGTCTCCGTAAACGGTGTGATATGCGTCTCTACTATCTTCACTAAAAAAAATACGCCTTCTACTTAACAGCTGCACTTCAGCATTCCAATTTCCTTTTTGCTTGTAGCAAAACTGAATATCTCGCGCACCTGGCTGGACTATCCCTGTGTAATATAGCCCAATCTCTTTGGTGTGGTACTGATTCGTAAACGTAGCACCTACACTAATGTTTAAGCTACTAGGCAAAAGAAGCCTATACGCTCCAGGGAAAACTGAATTATTCGCTTGAAAAGGGCTATTCGTTAATTGAAATCGAGCTGAAGACACCGAAATATGTTCTTGACCTTTAGTAAATGCTTTCGTTTCATCACCCGCTAATTTAGACAGATAGAATGAGTCATAGTTAGAGGACGTGAAATCTGTACTTGGATATACTGGCCTCTGAAACGTATAGTCTGACAAAGAATCGTTACTAAAACTACGCGCCTTAGTTTTCTCACTTTCAGCCTCCTCCTTGCTATAGAAGAACGTCTCATACAGTGAGTCGTAAGTAAAGAAATCACTCGCATCAATATGATCAGTGATAAAAAGAGCCGACTGTTCTCCCCTATCTAAATACTCTGCAAATATCTTATCCGTATACTGGTGAAACAAAATATTATACCTGTAGTTCGTTAAGGCGTTTTGCTTCAGTTTAGCATCTAGTAGTTTCCCATTTAAGATACCATTGCTCGAAGAGTTGTATAAGTATGCTGAGTCTCCTACCGCGATAACCTGATTTATACCATGGCTGCTACGGAAGTCTTCTGATTTAGTGTGCTGCACCATATCATACCTAAACAGTCTATCTTCAGATTCATCGGTAGTCACATAGACTAGATCATCTTTATTTATACTAATACTTTTAATAAAACCACCCACTACCAGCACTGTCTCCAGATTATGGTTCTTAGTGTACTTATACACTGTACTCATTAATGCTTTGCTCACTACCAAAAAAACACCTTGATCAGACGAACAAATAGTACCTACTGCGCTTAGTGGAATACGTTGCTCAGCAGGTCCATTTCTCAAAACCGACTTTATTACTATACCGCCTCCTTTCATCAAGACTAACTTTAATTCATCTCCGTCTATATATAACGACTTCTGAAACACTCCGATGGGCGCTTCCGTGCCTTTTAGCGTATACAGCTTATCTTTTTTATATTCTCCATCAAATACGTACCGGTAAACACTTACACCTAGAAAATTTGCCTGAAGCGTATAAAACGTATCGCTACTCTTTACGCATATTTCATACAGTGATGCCTTGTCAAGCACTATACCCTCTAATGGATTGGGCTTGGATTGATCTGCACGGTATGCTGTATAGTAATAATCCTTCCAGTCTGAGAAAAGCTCATACAAGTTTGTCTGGAATGAGTAATAGATAGATGCATTGAATTTCCGTGTAAGTCTTGCCATATAGAGCACAGTAGGTATCGCATTCGTACCGTATTTATGTTCTATAAATTTCCAAAAGGCTGCTCCTTTAATGTGCTTATACTTATCTGGTATCTGATTAAAATCATCTAACCCATATTCATCTTCTATAAACCGCATCGTATTATCTGTATTTACAGACCACTTGTCTCCTAAGTAATGGTAGAGTCCTGGAATGACCCAGTCAGGAAGATTTATTAGATTTGAACTCTTAATTTTATCTTGGAATGCCCCTCCGTACATCATTTCGTTTACTAAAACTTCTACTGCTTGATTTCTGAAATCGTACGCTATGGACGTAAAACTATTGTGCATATCTAAGTAGATGCTTTGAGGCTCCATATAAACCTCTCCGCTGCCCACTAAATCTCGCTTAGTCGGGCTCATGTCTTGCCCCAAGAACACATTGATAGCATTTCCTGTATGATAATTTAGTCTCACCTCTAAAGCACTTAGTTCGGCCAGACAGAGCGAATCTAACCGAACCAATAGGTCTTCATCCGCTGACTGATAGTATATATTAAAATTGGTGGATGTTTTTACCATCCAATCTTGAGCCGCTAGCTGAACAACCAACAACATAAGCGTCATGACTTTTACCAATCTCAATATAGAATACATTCTAGATATAAGGTGCAATATACTTATAACGTAAATAAAGTAGGTTATAGCATACGCTGACAAAAGGACCACTACAACGGGTTTGCTCATTCTTACATTAGGGAAAAAGGTAAAAAATCTGTTGCTTTGCCGCAATGATTAAATCACAGGATTATTATATCGAATTAGAAGACAAATATGGAGCTCATAACTACCATCCACTGCCAGTAGTACTCGAAAAAGGTGAGGGCATCTACGTGTGGGACACCGATGGAAAAAAATATTATGATTTCTTGAGTGCTTACAGTGCTGTAAATCAAGGTCACTGTCATCCAAAAATTGTAAATGCTATGAAATTGCAAGTGGAAACGTTGACGTTAACATCTCGTGCCTTTTACAATGATGTGTTAGGAGAATACGAGGAGTACGTGACTAACTTTTTTGATTATGATAAGGTTTTACCAATGAATACTGGTGCTGAGGCAGTTGAAACAGCAATCAAATTGTGTCGGAAATACGCGTATGAGAAAAAAGGAATTGCTGAAGATCAAGCAACAATTATAGTTTGTGAAGGAAACTTTCACGGAAGAACAACAACCATNNGGTCACTGCCATCCAAAAATAATAAAGGCACTAACAGATCAAGCACAAACACTTACTCTGACTTCTAGAGCTTTCTATAACGACACACTCGGCGAATATGAAAAATATATGACCGAATACTTTAAGTTCGACAAGGTACTTCCTATGAATACTGGCGCTGAGGCAGTAGAGACGGCCTTAAAACTTTGCAGAAAGTGGGCTTATGAGAAAAAAGGTACTCCTGAAAACCAAGCAGTTATTCTATTTGCTACTGAGAACTTTCACGGCAGGACTCTTGGTATAATATCTGCAAGTACAGATCCCGATAGTAAAGGTGGTTTCGGACCCTACCTGCCAGGTGTAGAAGTAATAGAATACAATAATGCTGATGCACTTGAAACAGCATTAAAAGCAAATCCAAACATTGCAGGATTCATCGTAGAACCAATACAAGGAGAAGCTGGGGTGATGGTTCCAGACGAAGGATACCTGAAAAAAGCGAGTGAACTGTGCAAGAAATACAATGCCTTATTCATAGCTGACGAAGTGCAAACAGGAATAGCAAGAACTGGCCGTTTATTGGCTACTTGTGGAAATTGCACCTGTGCAGACAAAAATTGCTCAGGAACTCCAGA
>DNHN01000249.1 GCA_003485825.1 Bacteroidota bacterium
TTCTATAAAACGGTCGCTAACCACAGCGTCATGGACCACTTTACCTTGGACATCTATAAGCTTTACCCGAGTTATGTTTCGAGGAGCTTCTATAGTAATTCGATTGATGAATGGATTAGGATATAACCTAACACCTAAGTCTTCAACACCATTGACAGACAGGCCTTGCACAAAATTAAAATCTACAAAAAGTGTATCATTTTCAATGATCTGATCTTCCGGATACTCTACCCTAAACTCTGCGGTGGCTAGTGCTATATCTGGATGAGTCAATGTACTATCAAATGAAACTGTGACCTCTTCACCTGGAGCAGCACTAATAGTCTTGAAACTACGGTATATAGAAATAAGTCCTACCTTAACGTCACATACAATGTCGACATTGACTAGGGGCTCTATTCCGTCATTTTTAAAAACGGCTACCGGCTTATAGATCGATGATTTATAGATATTTTCATTGAGCAGAGGCGCTAAAGAACGTACCACAGTTAGGTCGTTTCTTTTCACTACCCTAAACAGCGTACTAAGTGTATTATTATCCGAATTATTATCCGTGGAAATAAGCGTGGACACAAGCGTATATGTGCCTGCGACACTACCTACATAGGGATTTTTACTCACTACCGACTGAGCAGAGGAAGATGCTATCTTATTCACTGACAGAGTGTCTTGGTAAACCGTAACATTACTACTGTTTTTGATTGTAATCTTAATCTCGACATTTTTCACTGTATCAATGCCCATGTTTTGAACAAAAACACGCGGTAAACGAACATCTCCTAGTTCTAACGTATCTCCATCAGGAATCTCTATGTTTCTTATAATAGCCAAATCACTTTGATACCTCACTCCATAACCATTAAACAAAGTATCTGCAGCATTCGCCTGATCTTCATCCTTCCAATGATTTTCAGCAGTCGCGTAGTAATCATTTATCTCATTGAAACTTACTGAACCAAAACTAATCGTATCAGTAGTAAACCCTGGAATATTTACCATCTGAGTATCATTCAATATACGGTTTGTAGTCGCATCTTCTATCAAAACAGATATTTTAGCCTCTACAGCATCGTTAATACCTGCATTTGCCACGACTAGGAGTACCTCTCCAGACGGACTTCCTCTTGCTATTATTCCATCAGGAGATAAAAACTTCACGAGCCTAAGATCGTTCCCGGTTACTACACTATAATCGACTATCATCGTATCATTTTCTGGCTGCTGATCATCTGGAATGCTAGCTATGGCTTCCATGGTAAATTTGCCTAGCGAATCAATAGCCATTGGCTTAAACTGAAGTGCCTTTAGACTAAAAAAGGGTGACGGTTCTTGAATAGTATCCGTATACAATAGTGCACCATCAGCTCCTTTTTTATTTACTACAATAGTTACTTCTGATTGATCTTTGATCCCGTTATTTCTATAGGTTACTTTAGGTCGCACAGTTGTCCCTACAGCAAAGCGCTTATTATCTTGTGGTAGGTCTATTCTGATTATACCTATATCATCTTCTTTAGAGACGACGATAGAAGAATACGCAGTATCGTTTATTAAAAAACTATCTACAACCCCAGTCGTGTAGCTTCTAACCGTATGTTTTCCCTCTCTATTAACATAAAGCGTATCAAATGCTATAATGGATGTCCCGAGAGGATTTAAACTGACTACCTTTTGCTGTGTATAAAACAGTTCACCTGAAGCAGTCAATAGATCGAATTTCACTAAAATCGTTGTTTGTCTTCTCGCACCATAGTTTATTACTCGAACTACGGGCTGAAGCGGCCCTCTTCTGAGCTCCACCGTATCATTTCGCCGCGGAGTAAATATCTGGTCTACAGCCACATCATAATCCTTAAAGAAATAGAAATCCAAGTCCTTACTATTATTATCTTGCACGCTGTCAGTACTCAGGATTGCCGTTACTTTAAAGTTGTACTCCCCTAATCTAAACTTACTTATTTTTCCTAGACTAACAGTGACTGTATCTCCACTTTGTAACGGTGTGATGGCCTCATACGTATACTCCAATTGATTAAATCGATTCCTAATTTCACCACGTACAATAAAAGAACCTTGATTTTGATATCCATAGTTAATTACTCGTGCTTTTAATTCCAATGAATCATTAGGGCTGTACAAAAAGCTATCTCCTTGCATAGGCTGCACTATCTCTGCTATGGCAATATCATTCGCTACTTGCAAACGCGGCTGAATATTGAAGTTAAAATCAAATCCTGGTGAAAAAGAGGTCCAGTTAGTATCTCCAGCGGGTGCTGTGAAATAAAAGGTATTGGGTCTTATTGGTGCTTCTTCTTGATAACTAAAAGCTACATTGGTAGTGTTGGTTTGGCGGATCCCTACAAAGAAAGCATTCGACACCTGTACGCGAGGCAATACAGCCATAATAAATGTACCTGGAGTCGACAGGGAAGTGTCCGACATAAATAATTCTTGACCAGGCAGCCCATTTGTATCTACATCCCATACGCCTAGCTGAAACTGCCTATTAGCTGCTGTAAAATCTACCTTAATCTGATTAATGTAGGAGGTTCCTTTCACATAAAACTTAGCTATAAAATCACCTGTACTTCCGTTAAACCCTATACCTCCTGTACTACTTGAAAAAGGGTCTGAGTGAGAATATTCATTGTAATTCGCATTTCTAGCTTTTACAATTGAATTATTAGAAGTGTCCTGATCAGAATCTATTCTTATTTGAATGTTCTCTGTTCCTTGAGCACTTGGGGCATAGGTATCAAAATAAACAAACTGTTCTTCAAAAGGTGCGATTTCAGTCACCACGGTACTATCCTTAAATGTGTTAGCTCCACTTACATCTAGGTACACTTTCTTATTGCGAATGGTATCTTTTCCTACATTAGCTATTACGGCTTTTATACTATCTGGCTTATCCATCAATAATGGAACTCTGCCTAGACTATATACTCTTAATGCTTCTAAATCATCGAAGTTTGCTGGATGATAAATTTTCAATGTCGGGTGAATAGTGGTATTTGAAGTGGTGATGCTATCTATCCCCCCGGTACTCGATCCGTACCTAAATTTAACTTCGTGTCCATTTATAAAACCCGGAACAAAAAAACTAGTTTCCACTAACCAATTCATTGTAGCTACTTGATTGGTAGTCTGCGTATATTCTACTAGAATCTCTAAATTTTTGGTTCCACCTGTAGTATCCCAACGCATAGGCGTTGTAAGTGGGAAAATCACTTCTTTAGGTAAATTACCAAGCAGTCTTTTTGGGTTTGCATCATAAATTAGTTGCATACCGGAACTCCTACTCTCTAATGCCCAGTTTAGTGCCGTAGAGTCAAATCTGCTAGCCGAGGTAGCTTTTACAAATACTCGCATGTTACAATTGCCTCTCAATGAATCAAAGGATCTATGTTTAAACGAAATGGCAGATATAGTATCTCCATGACTCAAACTATCCATAGAAGCCGCTGGATAAATAAAAGCAAAACGACTGTAATATGCAGGAAGTGTATCAGTCCGAATAGGTCCGAAATTACCACTTGAAAATGCGCCGTCTCCGACAGTTGTGTATTGAGCATTGCTCAATAATGAAAAACAGGCTATGAGGAGTAAAAAGAAGTACCGAAGTATCATATGTGACCAAAAATAAAGATTATTGATGGAATCATTGTCCTATCTCAGTATATAGCGTAAATTCACACCGTAAAATGACAAAACATTTTGCCCTAAAGCGACTCGTAATTCTGTAATCTATAATTTCGTAGCGTCAGATAAATGACTGGTAAGATGCGTCAATATGCTCTAATGAGACAATGGAATAAATCAGCCCATACGTGCTTCAGCGTGTTTATTGTCCTGTCATTTAGCTTACTTAAAATTAATAACATATAGATAAAGTAAATAAACTAAATGACCCTCTCGAGGATGACAGGTGTACCAAGGCCATCACACGTATTATTTGTAATCAAGACATGCGCCAACTGCCTAACCATATCCTATAGGGAGCTTTAAAAACACTACTAAAATGAGTACTGATTATTTAGCAATTAACCGAAAACTTTGGAATGAGAAAACTCCAATCCATGTAAAGAGCGACTTCTACGAAATGGAAGACTTCCTCAACGGCAAGAACTCGCTTAAATCGATAGAGTTATCACTGCTCGGAGAAGTGCGTGGCAAATCTATCCTTCACCTTCAGTGTCACTTCGGGCAAGACAGCCTAAGTCTAGCTCGGATGGGAGCTAAAGTCACTGGTTTAGATCTATCTAATGAGTCTATCAAAAAGGCACAAGAGCTGAACGAGCATATGGGTTTAGATGCCACATTCGTTTGCTCAGATGTCTATAGTGCGAAGGACCACATTCAGGAAAAATTCGATATTGTGTTCACTTCCTATGGCACTATAGGCTGGCTACCAGACCTCGATAAATGGGCGGATATCGTCAGTCATTATATGAAACCCAATGGTAAATTCATCTTCGTAGAGTTACATCCCGTAGTATGGATGTATGATGACAGTTTTAAGCACCTGATATTCTCTTATTTCAATGAAAAGGCAATAGTAGAAAACAACCCCGGCACCTATGCAGATCAAGGCGCAGACATTGAGCTAACTGAAATCGGCTGGAATCATCCGCTTTCAGAGGTATTTAATTCCTTGATGACTAAAAACTTAAAAATAAGCCACTTCCAAGAGTACGACTATTCTCCTCATCCATGTTTTACAGGAATGATAGAAAGGGCTCCTGGTGAGTTTATCGCAGAAAGTACTGAAGGTAAACTTCCGATGACGTATTCATTAGTCATGTCGTTTTAATAGTTTATACCGTTATTTGATTGGATAAATAATTTAGTCTTGAGTATTTCAACATCACAAACTACTGATTTGTCCGCCATGGATAAAAAGTATATCACCTGTCTCAAGCTGGTGGAACACATTGTTAATCGAGAATTAGGAACTGTACTGGACAGCAAATACTACCATAATCTAGGCAGAGTATCGTGTTTTATAGATACGTCTCTAGACTCGTTAACGCTAGTACAAAAAGCTGTTCTTCTTGAGTCGTTTGACGACTTGTTTGATGAACTATCAGCATTTGATAATCTAGAAAATTTCAATAGGCACGTCATTAATTACATCAAAGAAAATGAGTTGGGTTTGGCATGCTCACTACCAGAGCTGCGTGCTCTGCATTCTTTTGTGCTATTCCAAAAGAAACACCAACTACTGGACCAGTTAAAATCATTTGGTAAGCAGATAATAAGCATATCGATAAGACAACAACTGGCTGTAAGTTCCGATGAACTTATCACTTTACTAAAGCAAGAAGGAGAGCAGGTAATACAACTATTGAGGTCCAATCTTATTCTATTTACGGCAAAACACAAAAAGCTTGAAAACACGATACGTTTGCTTACTGATTTTGAGCAAATTCTTAATCTAGGCGATGATTTTTTAGATGTCAGAAAAGACATTCACAACGAACGAATACGTGTAAAGAGCTCTATCCAACACAGATTCAGACTCTTGATGATGCTAATAGTTCAAATCAGCAAGACGTTTTTCAAGAATCCACTAAAGTGCTTGTATTACTACCCGAAATGCAGCTTTTTTTATTTAATACATCAGGATAGAATAACTCTTTGAATTATAGAAATGATAGTTGAACTTCGTGTTAACAAACAAAAGCCCATCGTCTCATAGACCATGGGCTTTTATTCTCAATTGATTAAACTACTCGATTATCTAGCGAGTGTCATCTCATCTACGATGTGCTTAGCTCCTGCAAGCTTATCTATACACCACAATACGTAGCGAATATCTACAGATATCGTACGTTGTAAATCTGGTTCAAAAGCAATATCTCCACTCATGGCTTCCCAATTACCGTCAAAAGCAAGACCGATAAGTTCACCGTTTCCGTTGATCACTGGACTACCTGAGTTACCACCTGTAATATCATTGTTACTCAAGAAACAGATTCTAAGATCCTCTCCCTCTTTTGCATAATCTCCATAATCTTGCTCTCTAGCTACTTCAAGGTAATTAGGAGGCAAATCAAACTCGTGGTCACCTGGCTGATACTTCTCTAAGACACCTTTCATAGTGGTGAAGTGCTTGTATTGCATAGCGTCACCCGGAGAGTAGTCTAATACTTGCCCATAGCTGAATCTCATACTGCTATTTGCATTTGGTGCAAATGCCTTATCTGGATACATTTGGAATAACGCTGCTTTGTATAATCTGTCCGCTGTTTCTCTTTTTTGATCTGCATCTGCAAACATTACTTGAAGTTCTTCTAGGTAAAAGTTTAGCATAGTGCTAGCAAAAGTTACCCCTGGATCTTTAGATAGTTTCTTAGCACTTGGCTTTTCTAAAAATGCCATTGCTTTATCCTGATCCACTAATATTGATTTTTCAAATATGAGGTCTACCATCTCACCTACATCTCCTTTGCATTTTGCCAGTTTTTTATTAAAATCTTCAGGTCTTTGGTTGGCAGGTATGTCATTTACATAAAACGTAATCATTTCCTTTGCAACTTCCCTATCTATAGGCATGTAGTAATCTTTAAAATTACCTGGTGTAGCAGCCTTCATGTTAGCTATCATAGCATCAATTTGACCTTGAATTTTTTCTTTGGCTTCTTTATCTTTTTCCTTACTTAGAGTTTCATACAGACCGGATAATCTGCTAAAACCAAAACCGTACTTGGTAAACTCTATACCGTATATAGCTTCCATCCAATACGTCTGAGCCAGTATTTTTTCGTCGTATACTTTGTATGCTTCTTCATACATACTTATCACGTTTCCAAATTTGGCTTTACGAGCCGCATCTCCACTATTTACCCATTTCGTAAATGCTTCCTCTTCACCTCTTTTCTTTCCTTCTATATCTAGTCTTTTTAATCCACGAGTCTGTCCCATGAAGTACTTCCAGTAGTTCGCTACACCAGCGTGTTTTGAAGCATACATTAAGTCTACTTCATCGCTTTGTTGTTGGTATTTCTCATATACATCTAGTTTCGCTCTTCTTATTTTCACACGAGCAGGCTGATCTAAATCAGTAGCATTTTTTACTCCATAAGAAGAAAGGTATCTGTCTGTGCTTCCTGGGAATCCCCATATCATTGCGAAATCTCCCTTCTCTACACCTTTCATACTTACAGGTAAGTGATGCTTAGGAGTGTACGGGATATTATCTTCCGCATAGTCTTTAGTTGCTTTATTATCCTTATCCGCATATACACGGAACATAGAAAAATCTCCAGTGTGACGAGGCCACATCCAGTTATCCGTGTCACCACCGTATTTACCTACACTCTCTGGAGGAGTACCTACTAGTCTCACATCGCCAAATACTTCATATACATAAGCGAAGTACTTATTCCCACTAAACATCTCTTTGATATCTACCGAGTACGTTCCATCATTAGATAATTCTTTTTTAATAGCTGATGAGTTTTTAGCGATTACAGATCCACGAGCTTCACCAAGTGCATCTTCAGCTACTCCTTCCAATACTTTATCCGTGATGTCTTCTATCTTCACAAGAAAAGAAACACTAAATCCCGCAGACTTCTCTTCCGAATGGTTTTTAGCCCAAAAGCCATTCTTTAAGTGATTGGCCGTAGTGGTGCTCAGTTTTTGAATAGCACTGTATCCACAGTGATGGTTTGTAAGAATCAGTCCTTGATTACTAATAATCTCACCGGTACAAAATCCAGACCCTAACCGTACGATAGCGTCTTTCATGCTGTTATTATTGATACTGTAAATCTGCTCAGGAGTCATTTTTAGACCCAATCGCTGCATTTCAGCATAATTATCTGTGAGCAGTGCCGGTATCCACATACCTTCATCTGCTTTGGCAAAAAGACTGCTGAATACAGCAGCTAACCCTAACACTAATGTATAAATTTTTTTCATTTGACTTTTTAAAATATGCGACAAATCTCGATTTTCTGGACTATTTTCCTATCCTTTTGGATAAAAATACGAGATAAACAGATGGGTTTTAAATAAGGAGCTACGGAACAATAGGATACAAGAATATATCCTTGTACATATCCCACGTCATTGCCTCATAGTGGAGAATGCCTTTTCGGTACTGATACTGCTGAAGTACATTGTTAAAAATGAACAAACACGCTATAGTCATCACTATTTTAAGCGTAACTCCTCTCAGCTGAGTAAGCCAGAGTGCTAACGGAAGTGCAAAAAAAAGATAATATTCTATAAATACTCGTGTACCGTACGTCCCACCATACCACCACATATGCCAGCTAGAGAATATATACGTAATAAGTACAAAGGTACCTAACCACCAAAGAGCTTGAAACTTGCTCTTTTTATACCAACTATACAATCCTAATACACTTAAAATAAAAATGGGCGTATAAACGAAGAATCCTTTGCGAAAGCTAAAGAGAAAATCAAACATATGTGGGTCTAGGAAGTAGAACCGCTCTTGGGAATACGCATAAATAAACCATTGACCTATCTGTGCTTTATACACGAATAGCTGCAATGAAACCACTGCCCCGGAGGCAAGAAGAGTTGATGCTACTATTTTCCAGTTTAAAATCTTTTCTGTAAAGAACTTCCAAAAGATAGACCATGAAGTAAAAAGCATGGGTAAGAATAGAACTACCAGTACATTAACTGGGCGTATCAGGGTAATAAAGCCTACAAGCAATCCTATGACTATAGCTAGTCGGACGGTTGGATTCTCCTTAAATCTAAGTGCGTAATACCAAAATATAGCCATAAATGCGACCGAATATGTATGCGAGAGTGAAGACTCCCAACAAGCGTAGTAAAACCAATTACTGCCAAAATATACTCCGAGTATCACAAAGACCTTGACCCAATATTTTATGCCATAGAGGTCAAATACTTTTCCAAAGAAAATCATAGCCAGCATAGCGTAGCAGATAGCCGCCAGCACGATAGATCCGTGATAGATAGCCGTGTACCCATCGGCATCCCACCCCATAGCAAGACTCGTAAAATGTGCACCAAAAAAGAATGGAGCGTATGCGATGCAGGTTCCTAAATAGTAGCGTGTATATACTCGCTTCTTATCTATCTTATACCGATAGTCTGTATATGCCGTCTCTGTATGTTTATCTTTCTCTACCGTCTGATTAAACCCAAAATTAATATCATCATAGATAAACATCCCCGGCAAGTAGGCGTAGTAGCCTTTCCCATCAGACACCACCGTATTGTGCTTTTGCACAGGATCCAGCCACTTATTAACTAAGGCAAAAGTGAAAGAAACTCCGAACGCCAAAAAAATCCAGAAATAGAAGTTGAGTGCGAGTCGCTTTATTGTACTAGTGGTTTGCATCCTGTTGGGACAATATTCGGGGTATTAAATGGTATTACAAAAGACTAAATTTAGACTTTTACTTCCTTACATTTGCCGCAATGTATTACAACAACATCCTAGAAACCATAGGAAACACTCCACTAGTAAAGCTGAACAAAATAGTAAAAGACTTACCTTGTACGGTGTTAGCTAAGATAGAGACTACTAATCCAGGCAACTCCGTAAAGGACCGTATGGCGCTGAAAATGGTAGAAGATGCTGAAGCAGATGGCAGACTAAAACCAGGTGGCGTGATAGTAGAAGGTACCAGCGGAAATACAGGAATGGGCCTTGCTATAGTAGGAGTGATCAAAGGGTACAAATGCATATTCGTAACTACAGATAAGCAGAGTAAAGAGAAAGTAGATGCACTAAAATCTGTAGGCGCAGAAGTCATCGTGTGTCCTACAGATGTGGACGCTAAGGACCCTCGCTCCTATTACTCCGTATCTAAAAGACTAGGTGATGAAATACCCAATGCGTGGTACGTAAACCAATACGATAACCCCAGTAATGCCATCGCTCACTACGAGAGTACGGGTCCTGAGATTTGGGAACAAACCGAGGGAAAAATAACTCACTTCGTAGTAGGTGTAGGTACCGGCGGTACGATAAGTGGAGTGGGCAAGTACCTGAAAGAGAAAAATCCAGATATTAAATGTTGGGGAATAGATACGTATGGCTCTGTCTTTAAAAAATACAAGGAAACTGGCGAGTTTGATGAGAAAGAAATCTACCCGTACATCACCGAAGGTATAGGAGAAGATATCCTTCCTGAGAATGTAAACTTTGATGTGATAGATCACTTCGAGAAGGTGACAGACAAAGACGGACTCCTGTGGCAACGAAAACTGGCTCGTGAAGAAGGCATTATGGTAGGAAACAGTGCAGGAAGTGCCGTAAAAGGAATACTGCAATGTGCGCATATGCTTAAGCCTACAGACGTAGTGGTAGTCCTCTTCCACGACCACGCTACACGCTATATGGGCAAAGCATTTAACGATGAATGGATGAAAGAACGTGGATTCTTGGACAGCAAGCCCAAGACTGCAGAGGACATGATAAGTAATCACCGTCATTTGCCAATGCTTACTGTAAAAGACACAGACCAAGTGAAAGCAGCCTTTGACGTGATGGAAAAACATGACATATCTCAACTACCTGTAGTGGATGCTTCTGGAGAGTATGTAGGTTCTATCAGTGACCATACATTACTGTCTCAACTCCTTAAAAATCCAAAGTTAGCAGACCATAAAGTAAGTGAAGTAATGCAATCAGGCTTCCCGATGGTAGATTCTTCTGCATCTTTAGACCAAGTTTCTGGTCTTATCAGCAAAGAAAATCCAGCCGTTCTGGTAAAAGAACTAAGCGGTGCTGTGCATATTTTGACAAAGTATGATTTGATTGGAGCTTTGTGTAGTTAGGAGTTTTTAGTTAAGAATCATAACCTTTTCTGGAAGAAAGATCGGTATACGCTATCCAGTATAAGAGAAGTTGTATTTGAGGCACCAATTTCTAGGTTTGGAGCAACGGGTTTAAGGGTAATTACCAACGATTTCAAAACTAAACTCTATCAAGCAGACTCACTGAGTAATAAAACTTGGCTAAGACTAAAAGCCGATTTAGAAAAGCACGG
>DNHN01000225.1 GCA_003485825.1 Bacteroidota bacterium
GGGTTTTGTAAGTTGATAGTGAATCCCGTTGCCGTTATGTTAGGGGTATCATCTGTTTGTCCGGGAACTGCGTGGTAGATTGTCGCCACCACGCTCACCCATAGTGCTATTGTTTTCATATTTAAGACTCCTCCACATCAATTTTAAATTGTATTTCCTCTTCCAATGTAGTCTTGTAATCTTCAATACGGTCATTCAATTCATCCGTGGTCAACTTTATATAATTTTCCATATCTTTAAGAAACTCTAAAGTATTCTTCCAATAGTCCATAAGCTCGTATTCGGCGTCATTAGCCCTAGCTGTTTCTATGTATGCCCATCCGACAGCTTCTTCAAGCATATCTCTCATTTCATCTTTAGTTCCGTTTTTCATTATAGGCTCCGCTAACCCTTTCAGGTCAAATTTCTCTTTTATTATCATAATATTCCTTTTCTTCTTAATAATTCTTTTGTTTTAGCCCACCATGTGTTGCGCTCATATTTTAAATTGTACTCTCGTTGTGTGCTTACTTCTATACGAGTAGCGCCATTAGGCTGTTGTATCTGCTCTATATAAATTTTTGGTTTTGGCATCTTTTAAATAATTTATTAATTCGTCTGTATCAATAGATGTAAATCCACCTATGTTCCAATCTTTTAAGTTATCCATGGTATAATCTTCATCATAAGTACACCAATCATATATGGTATAGATATTATCATTAAATTCAATTACCCATTCTTTCTGTACCTTGTCATCGCTGCTCGCTCTGGCAAATGTAGGTTGTCCTAGTATTCCTACTAAATCATCATACATTAAGCCAAACAACCGGCCGACTAAAAATGTGCCGGTTGTCTTTTCTAAGGCTTCTACTTGGTCTACTATTTCAAAGACTCTCATTACTTCAACAAAGATAAAACGCTTTTAAAGACGTTTATGTTATCAAACTCTACTTGAGCGCCATTGTCTTTTCTTGCTATCATAGCATTGTTTCTGTTGACAGTAAACGAAATGTTATCGCTTAAGTCTATCCTTAGACCATAAAGAACATCTGCGAAGTCATTGGATTGTTGCTTAACCACAACGCGGTCTTTCTTTTTAACGTAAGAACTTTTGTATTTACCGAAGTGTCTTTTCTTTTCAGTTTCTACTCTTTGAGCCATCTTTACATTAGGTATGATTTCTGACCAAACCCAGTGAGGCTTGCTTTCTACACCCATGTTTTTGACAATCCTATTTTTCTTAAGAATAGTTATCGTTTGGTAATCACAAGTAGTTTCTTTGTGCCACTTTGTGCTTGCAAAAGAAGGATTGTTGTTGATGAAGTTTCTTAGGTCGATTAATTTTTCTAATGTGTTTTTCATTTTGATTTGATTTTAATTAACTATTAGTTTTATTTCTTATATAAAAGTAGTAATAAGTATTTAGTTATGCAAACTTTTTAACATTTTTTTTGGGGTCGCGCCCTCGGTCTGCGTTGTTTTAGGCGGTGCCCTCGGTCTTCGTGGGCAGTCGCGCCCTCGGTCGATGATAGTGATTGCCCAGCTAAAAAAGCTAGGAGTAAATTAATACTCCTAACTTATTTAGTTAGTCATTAAGAACCAGAACATCAATCCTATAATTGATAATGTTACTAGGTTTACAATAATTTTAGTAATTGTTTCTTTCATAATGTAGTGATTAGTAAGTAAAATGCAGCTGCTATAGCTGCAATGTTTGTGATTGCTAGTATTGCAATCCATAAATAGATTAGTAAGTTTTTCATGATTCTTGAATTTTTGTTATTAGCTCTCCTTGTGTATATGTTTCTGAATTTGCATAGTATAGTTTATCACTTATGTTTACTTCTATTGCATTTTCTTTTAGTATCCAATCATTACTTATAAAGCATTCTACAACTTTGTCTAATGGCAAGTAGTCTTGCTCTGCTTCTGAATATACTACATCATCTTCATGAACAGACTCACCAAGATACTCAGAATATCTTATGCAGTCAGCATCTTGAGGGTAGTATATACCTCCTATAAGTTTTGATTCATCTACTAGTATATACTCATTTTCGTATTCTGAATATACAATGTCATCAGAGTCTCGAGAGTACCAACGATCATCTACTTCTATTGCGTCATCCATTAGTTCATAGACACAATCTTCTGTATATACGCAATCATCTGTATGATGCCATTCATCATATCTTTCTACATGGCAAGCATAGTCTACATGTTCTCTAGTACCGTTTTCTAATACTACATAATCTTCATCATCAAGATATCCGTTTGTACTTTCTAATACATAATCATAATCTTTGTTGTTGTATATTCTTATATGTGTAGAATCACATAGATCGTCATCAGTTGATTTGAACGTATCCATATATGGATAAGCTTCATATGGTCCTTTTACATCTATCCACATTTCCATTTTTTCTTTTGATTTGCTTGAGTTGGGCATTATTACCAAGTCTGCATCAGAGTAGTTTTGATGTGCTTTGTGGAAGTAGTTGTTGTTGTATGCCCATGTTTTGAATGCTTCAATAGTAATGTCATTGCCATAGATTCTATCCATGAGTTTTATTGGTTCATCATAATTGTCAGTGTGTACTTCATCCCAAAGTAATGCTCTACCCATTACTTTTCTGTCTCTATTTAGTGCGATAAGCATTTTAGCATTTTGCTCATACAATCCAAAGAATGTTTGGCAGCATGATCCTCTCATACATGATGAATTCAGGCTACCAGCATTGTTAGCATATGTATTTCCATGATAGTATTTAGTTATGTCAGTACCTGTTACTACTATGAATTCGCCACAGAATTTGAATTTTTCTGATAGTTTGTTTGATAGTGTTTCCACATCTTTTTCTGTTATGTCATATACGCTACTGAATATTTTTCTAATACCCTTACCGTATTTTATTTCTTGTCTACCAGTTTTTTCCCATGTGTCGTTATCAGTTGTTACAGACTCTTTGTTTGAAGGAAGGTACGTCATAGTACCGTCTTTTTTGATAGTGAAGTTTCTATCTGTTCCTTTTTCGAACTCTTTGTACTTTAGATGTTTTGTAAGAGACCTGAATAAATTACCGTTGTCTATAGGACTAAGGTCGTAAGCTATGTTTTGTATTGAGTCATACAGTGATGATGAAAGGATTTTGTATTTAAGTTTTGCTACATGACCAATGGCCGCATTAAAGGATACATTTATTACATCGTCGCTTATTACATTGTCATAAGCACTTTGTTTTAGGTATAAGTTTGAGTGGTTGAAGTTTTCTCCTTCAATATCTATGTTTATACCTTCTCCATTTACTAGCTTTTTTCCTAATAGATTTAGTTGCCTTCTTGAACAATGGTCGTGCAAGAAGTTCATGTATCTTCTGAAATGATATTCTAGGTCACCAGTATCTGAAGTCATATTAAGCAAGTAGTTTTTGTTTGCTTTAGCAATCTTTGGAAGCTCTATCTCGAATAGTTTGTAGGCTTCTACGTTAGTTATATATAACTGTCTATTTATATTCTTCATTTTCTATAGTTTTTGATTCATATTCACATTCTAAGCAGTAGTGTATGTTATCCCAATGATCGAAGTATAATTGTTCTTGGCTACACTTTGGACATGTTGTTGCTCTGTCTATCTCTGCAATGACTTCATCATTTGGAATGACCTTATCATCGTAGTAGTGGTCATAGTAGCCGTCGTAGTAGTGTTGATAGTGACTATATGTCTTGATAACTTTTCTATCTATAGTATATCGCTTGTCGAATGTAGCATCGAATATCTCCATGCACATTTCCATAGTATTGTATACATCTGAAATAGATATGTACTCGTTGTCAGAGTGTGGGTCATAGTAGCCACACGACATATTAGCACAACATACATCATTGTTTTGTGCTATCTTGAGAACATCGGTAAGTCCACCGTAGGTTTCTTTGTAACCGAACTCTGTTAGTATTGGGTTTAGAACTGCTTGCAGTTCTTCACCATACATTACTGTACCTGATATGTCGTTGACGAAGTCATTATTACCGCGTCTGTCACACTCTAGAACAATAGTAGAGTCATTGAAGAAGTCGAAGTCTGCTTTAGAACTACCTACACAACCAACTTCTTCGTCTAAGAAGAATACTGCTTTGAAGTTTTTGTATTCCTCTAGCATTTGCAGGGTAATCCATATACCTACTTTGTCATCACCACCGATGCCTAAGCGTTCCATTGTTACTCTATCAATGGCAAACATGTTGTCACCTGATATGTGAACCTCCATGTTGTCATTGATATCGTGAACAGTATCTATATGACAAACCATAGTTGGGTATAACTCAGCTTCGCCCTTCTTGACGTATATGTTGCCATACTGGTCTTTAGTGTAGGCTAAGCCTTTTAGTTTAAGACTGTTCTCGATGAACAGTTGCATTCTGCCGGTATTGTAAGATACCGATTGTACTGACATTAGTGATTGTAAATTATCCATTATTATATTGATTGTAAAGGTCTATGGCCTCTTGTTTATTTTTTGCAAAGAACAGCTCTCTGCTGCTCAGGTCACCCTCTACCCATGTGTGTAGTTGGTCTATACTATCGCGTCCAAACTTGCTTGGATACGCAATAATTATCTCAGTTGAATCGTTTAGTATATATAGTGTTTTCATAATATTATTTTTTAAAAAGGTGTTCTGGAATTTTAGGTGTTTTTTTACATACCCACCATTCAGATCCATCATATTCTTTTCTTTCTAACCATGAGCCGTCTTTCATCCATACGGTACCATATAGATATTGAAGCCCATAGCCGTTGGGATATTCGAAATCTAGACTATCTAAAAAATAATGAACTTGTTCAAGTGAATAAGGCTCAGACACAACAGGAAGGTTTATGTGCTTCGATTCGAACTCATCATTGTCTTCGTCGTAGTCTTTATCTCCGTAAATAATTTCTGCAGCTAAAATTTCGCTGACGAAGTTATTTCCGTATATTTCTAATAATCTTCTTTGTAATTCTTTATTTGCGTTTATCATACCATTGAGATTAATTTGTTAGCTGTTTCTTGGATTTTATCCTTGTACTCTAGAAGTTTAGCCTCTAGTAGCCAGGCAGGAACATTAGCCTCTGCATGGTCATCGCGCCCTTGGTCTTTTATGATAGTGACCTGGGAGGTGGGCAGATACGTCTCGCTCATTAGGAGTACGTCGTTTAACATTACGTTTTGAACATAGATGGCTTTGCCAATCTGAGTTGCGGAATTGAATTTGATTTTTAACATGATAATAAAGATTAAATTAATAAAAAATTTTATAAATAACAACTGCGAAGCAGCATAAATCGGTGTTGTATTTTCTACGTCACACATAAAAAAAAAGCCCCCCGAAGGGGGCATATTATTAGTAATAGTTTTGCATTGTATCATCAATCTCTGGAGTTCTTTTGAGATTCATTAGGAAATCATTTGTAGCTACATTAGAGTATCCATTGAACTCTTCTTGTATTTCTAATTGAAGAGTACTACCATACATCATTTCATCATCTCCATGAAGATCTCTTTTTCTTTCATCTGAGTATTTTGTAGCGTCTGCTGATTTCTCTTCTATGATAGTGACTGGATTGTTGTCATTAACGAATAAGTCTAGCTGATCTACATTGGATGTTCTCCATGTTTTAAGATTCTTAGACATCCATTCTGGTATGAAGAACTTGAATCTTTGGTGGTATTCATCCATCTCTCTTGTTTGTTTGTTGTATATCTGAACTACCTCTGGTGTAGTTTCTGAGAATGTTATCTGCTGCTCATTGCCAGGTTCTAATATTCTAGATTCAAAGTTAGCGTAAGCTTTGTCTTTGTTCATTTCTTTCTTAGTTCCTTCTTTCCAGTCTGTACCTATGTACCTCCACTCGTATACTGTACCTGTGTACCAGCGGAATGGTATGTAACAATCTCTGTACTGGATTGTTTTGGTTGATCCAGTTTCTGGATTGTATTCTTTAGAGAATACTTGAGCGATACGGATAGATTGACTACCATCTGTTTTCTTTACTCTTTCTGTTACTGTGCATTCGATTGTGATAAACTTCATAATAAATAAATTTAAATTAATAATAATGTTAAATGTTGAATCTAAACAACAACACTCACAGCGCAACCGCAAGTGGAAGCGAATGCTTTCACGCCGTACAAATTGTCATCTGCAAGTGTCCATGTCATTTTAGAATAAAATGAACGGACCCGAAGGGCAAGCAATTGCGAACAGCGATTGTGAAGTACTTGTTGATCACAATTTTATCGAACGATAGTGAAGACGGTTATATTTCACGCTTGTTGTGTGATTAATAGGGAATTTTTTTTGGTCTCGAAAAAAATTCATCTTCAACTGAGCCGCGATAGCGGTGAACCGTGTCGCAAAAGTCTAAAGACGTAAAATAACACTCACCAGCTTTTTTGCTGTGTGAGTTATTTTTTTGTGTGCAGCGTGTTGAGAATAAGAGTGTTGGTTGAAGTAATGTTCACTGGAATGTTTGCGGTTAGAGAGAGTGATGAGGTGGTATTAAGCCGAAGGCGTGATAGTGAAACAACATAAAACATGCGAGCACATGCACCTCAACAGCATGCACCTCAGCGAACAAGCATGCGATAGCATAAAAATAACGCGTGAGCAAAGCGAACACCTATGAACGTAAAACAATCAATAACGTGAAATCTTTTAAAGGGTTTTATGCTTGTGCACAACTATTAGTTTCAAAAGCTAAAAAATTCTGATGCACTTCTAATTCTAAAATAGGGGGTGGGTCAAAAGAAATTATTTTCCAGAGAGATATGCGATCGTGATATGTATATATAACCCATCACCTCATCATTTAAAACAGGTTATTTTTTTGAAGCATTCATTTTCCGAATTGCCATCCTGTAAACTTTATCGGTATAAGTTTCTCCTTTCATTATAGGATTGTTGTATACACTCTCTGAAATGCTTTCTTCACCAAGTAGTTTTCTATACAGAGAACTACATATAGTTTTTGCCTGGCTAGATAGTTCATATAAAGCTTTCCTGTTTGCAACTTCGTTTTTCTCTCGCCACACCACAATTAAACCACGGTCACGAAGATCATAAAACCTATCGGGCTTCCAATGCATCGTGTTTGATGCCATATAGAAATCCTCTCTTGAAAACTGAGGCTCATCATATAAATAAAGTAAAACCTCTAACTCAGATTCTGAGAGATTATACTTCCTTTTATAAAAGTACCTTATAGTACGCCAATGCTTCATGAAATTATACTGACGATTTGGACCCTTTAGAACAGGCTTTTCCTTTTTTACACGTCTCATCTTCCTCATGTGTCAAAGATATGAAAAAAGTGTGTCGAGAATGCCAAAGTGTGTCGACTTTTTGAGTTATTAAATCGTTATTAACATTTTTGGATTGATTGATTTTGGATATTAACATAGTTATTAACTGTTAAAATGTTAAAAATATGTTAAGTGTGTCGAAAGTCGACACAAAAAACGAGTTTGCTGCAAAAGTCGACACACTTTTTTTTCAACGTTTATAAGGGTTTCAAGCGTTTTGTGTCGTTGTGTCGACTTTTTAGCTATTGAGAGAGTCAAAAAAAAATATATAAAATAGAAAAATATAAAAGTGTATATAGGAAATTGAAAAAAGTCGACACACTTTTGTATTTTTGTTGGTATGGTAGTAATTAGTATACAGATTCCTTATGCAATGATAGTTGGATGGGAATGTTTTTTAAATAAGGAGCAATTAAATATGAAACACAAGAGTTTTGTATTACATTTGCTGGTATTAACTATAGAATTTATATGGGATGCAGACACTGATTGATAATGTAATTAAATGGGCTGATGACAAGAGCCTAATTGACAAAGAAAAGTCTACAAAACAAATGTTAAAGGTAATGGAAGAGGTTGGTGAGACAGCTTCTGCTTTAGCGAAAGGTAACAAAGAGGAGTTAATTGATGGTATTGGTGATGTTTTTGTCACTTTGATCATTTTAGCTGCTCAAAATGGGTTAAATCCTAAAGATTGTCTAAATTCTGCATGGAATGAGATAAAAAATAGGACAGGAAAGACCGTAAATGGCGTTTTTATCAAAGATTAGTTGTATATTTGCTAAAAATATATCAGAATTTAATCAAATATGATCGAAAAACAACTAAATTACGGAGAAGAAGCCAGGAATATGCTACTTAGTGGTGTAGATAAGATGGCTAATGCTGTAAAAACTACTTTAGGTGCAGCAGGAAGAACTGTTATTATAGAAGATGACTTAGGAAGGCCTCATGCTACAAAGGATGGAGTGTCTGTGGCTAAGTCTATCTTCTTGAGTGACCCAGTTGAGAACTTAGGGGCTAATATTCTTAGACAAGCCTCTATGAAAACAGCAGATTTAGCTGGTGATGGTACTACAACGTCTGTTGTAATAGCACAAGCCATGATAAAAGAGGCTTTTGATGCTATATCTTCAAATGATAACATAAATGTTACCGTTTTAAGGAATGAATTAGAGAAGATAAGTGTTAAATGTATCGAACTTTTAGAGAAAAAATCAAAAAAAGTTACAGATAAAACACTTGAGAACGTAGCCACTATATCTGCGAACAATGATCCTCAAATCGGGAAGATAATTGCTGATGCGTATAGAAAGGTAGGCGTAGATGGAGCTGTTACTATAGAAGAATCTATGAGTAATGAGACGTATACGACTGTTGTGGACGGTACAAGAATGAAAAAAGGCTATCATTCGCCTTATTTGATTACTGATACAGAAAAAAACACGGTTGTTTTAGAAAAACCACTTGTTTTTGTATCTGATAAGAAGATAAACGATATTGAGGACATAGAGCCTGTACTAGAGGTTGCTCTTAGAAACAAGAGAGCTATCTTTATTGTTGCTGACATTGAGACTTCAGTTATGAATACGCTGAATGTAAACAAGGCTAAAGGTGTCTTGAGGGTCAATGTCGTCGCTCCAGAGGGGGTTGGCCTTAATAGGTTTGAGCTTTTAGAAGACTTAGCTATTATGACAGGGGCTAAAGTGGTATCTGATGACACTGGTAATGATTTCTCAGCTATAGATGCTGACTTCTTAGGCTTTGCTGACAAAGTGTTAAGTACTGACAAAGAGACAGTTATAACTCTCGATATAAAATCGACCGCTACCGCGGTAAAGGAGCGTGCAGATATGGTCCGTAAGACCTTGGAAGACCGAAAGGATGAGGTGAATAACTGGCATTACAAGGATAGGTTGTCTAGACTATCTGGAGGAATAGCTGCTATTCACGTAGGAGCTTCGACCGAGGTAGAGATGAAGGAAAAGAAAGATAGAGTCGAGGACGCAATATTTGCTACTAGAGCTGCCTTAGAGGAAGGTATAGTAGCTGGAGGAGGGGTAGCTTTTCTAAATATATATAGAAATCTATTTAAAAATGAAGAATACAGTGGTTCTGAAGCTGATATAGCTAAAGTTATTATGGAGGTAGGTTTAAGAGCTCCTTATATGCAGATACTAGAAAATGCTGATATGAGTAATGCTCAGTACGTGGATAGACTCAACTACGGTTACAACGTGAAGAATGGAAAGATCGGAGACATGTTTAAAATGGGTATTATAGATCCTTTGAAGGTTTCTAAGAATGCAATTAGGAATGCTACATCTGTTGTGATTACATTACTAACTACGAGTTGCGTCGTTTCAAACAAAAGAGCATAATGAAAGCGATAGGATCACATGTAATTGTAAGGAAGGTTAAGGAGGAGGTAAAATCAAAGAGTGGTTTGATTGTTACTGACGCTCATGACTCTAAGATAAGGTATAAATTAGCTGAGGTTCTTTCGGTTGGTGATGATGTAAAAGATTTGAAAGAAGGTGATCAGATATACTACGATTCAGCTGCTGAATCCGAGATTAGAATACGGGGAGAAAAGCTCTCCGTTATACCCGACAGAGGGATAGTTGTAAGACTATAAAAAAAAGCTCACAGTAAAATGTGGGCTTTTTTGTTAAAAATAGAATTTCTTATCTTTGCCTTATGTTAGATAAGTCAAAAATGAAGTGCAACTCTCCTAGAAAGAGTCCTAATCCTAAAAAGAAAAGGGTTGTAAAGGCATGCTCTGGAGGCACAGAAAAAATCATACATTACGGAGCTAGCGGATACGGACACAATTACAGTGCTGCTGCTAGAAAATCATTCAAAGCAAGACACAAATGTAGCTCTGCCACTAATAAATTAACTGCTAGATACTGGGCCTGCAAGGATTTGTGGGGCGGTAAAGGCGGATCAACTAAAAGTTCACCAAAAAGTAAACAAGGGAAATACTAATATTATGCCATACGATAAAAAAGACACAACAGCAGTAAACTTTCAAGACTCAGTAAATCAAGGTAAGGTTGCTTATCAATTAACTGAAACTCCTGGTAGTGTAAAAGCGATGAAAAATAAAGCTTTAAGTGAAAAAGTTAAAAGCTATAAAATGCCACAAAAAAAAGCTAAAATGTCTATAACTGAAAAGTTTGATCAATTAAGAAAATTTTAACATGAAACAACAAGGATTAGGAGACACCATAGAGGTTATTACGAAAGCTACTGGAATCAAAGCTATTGTTGATGCTGGAGCCAAGGTTCTTAAAAAAGACTGCGGTTGTCAAGCTAGAAAAAAACAGCTTAACGACTTATTCCCTTATGGCAAGTAAAACTAAAATGAACAGGGGCAATAAGATTTGTCCATCAGGTATAGCTTGGGCTAAGAGAACCTTTGATAGGTACCCTTCAGCTTATGCTAACATGGCGGCATCTAAGTATTGTAAAGACCCTAATTACGCTAAAAAAGATAAAAAGTAATGGCATATCAAAGTAAACCTTGCACAAGCAAGCCGAAGGTAAAACCTAAGAAGTAATGGCTGGTGCTTTAGCTAAATGGAGAAAAGAGAAGTGGGTTAGAATAGGAACGGACGGATCTATAAAAGGAGAGTGCGGTACTAGTAAGAATAAGAAGAACCCAGACAGATGCTTGCCTCTTAAGAAAGCTCAGAGTTTAAGTAAAGCGGAAAGAGCTGCTACAGCTAAGAAGAAAAAGAAAGAGGGAAAGAAAAAGCAATTTGTAAAAAACACGAAGAAAGCTAATGTCAAAAGGTAAAACTCAAAAGTACTACGACAAGAACCCAAAGGCAAAGGCTAAAAAACTTGCTTACGATAAGGCTTACCAGAAAAAAAATAAGTCTAAGGTAAACAAGGATCGTGCTGAGTGTAATAAGTTCAGGAGAAAGAATGGAACTTATGGAGATGGTAGTAAAATGGATTGCTCTCACAAAGGGGGTAGTCTTGTAATGGAAAGAAGAAAAGCTAACCGCGCTAGAGGAGGCGCAAAAAAGAAGTAAATATGTTAACAAAGATTTTAATTGTATTAGTTGTATTATTAGCAATGCTTGTTGCAATGCTTGTATTGAACAAGAAGGGTTTTGTAAAGGATGAGGATAATGACTTTATTCCAGACGCAGCTGAAGAAGCTTTTGAAAAAACTAAACAAATGGCTAAAGATGCTAAGAAAGAAACTAAAGCAAGAATTAAAGAGATGTCTAAAGAAGCTGGTGATGTGGTGGACGCCATTAAAGAGGTAGGAAACCAAATCGGAGATATTCCTAAAGCAGCCGCTGGTAAAAAAAGATCTGGTAGAAAGCCGCAAAAATAAACCATGGAAGATTTGAAGCTATACTTTTTGAATGCATTTGCCATGATCATCTCATTTACTGAGGTTGACATGTTTTTGAAACTATTACTTCTTATTGTATCTATTGGATACACTATAAATAAGTGGTGGAATCTAAGAAATAAAAATGGGGGAAAACCTTCCTAAATTAAATGATGACTCAGGAATATCTATTAACATCAAGTGGCTTATACAGATAGTCATATTAGTTGGTAGTGCTGTGTTGTTGTATACGCATTTAGAGGGAAGGATCGCAGATTCAGAGAGTGAGATTCAAGGACTGAGGTTTAATCAAAACAATTATGTCTTTCCTGATATAAGAGTTTTAGAGGGAGAGATACTAGACTTTAAGTTGGACAGGGAGAGGATGAAGAAGGATTTGGAAAGGCTTAATGAGATTATAGATGAGAATAAGTAAACATATATCTTATAGGGAAGGTGTTAAGTCTAACACAGCTACAAGGCTTGGAATAGACAACACTCCTGGGGATTACGAGTTAGGTAACATGGAACTGATCGCTGAGAGGATTTTTGAGCCTCTTAGAGCGTGGGTTGGAGGTCCAGTGAAGATTAACTCATTCTACAGAAATAAAGAGCTTAATCTAGCTATAGGGGGTTCTCAGCGGTCACAGCATTGCGAAGGTCGAGCGATTGATCTTGATGATACGTTTGGGCACAAGACTAATAAAGAAATGCATGATTGGATTAGGGAAAACCTCAACTTCGATCAATTAATTTATGAATTTGGAGACGACAATAATCCTGACTGGGTTCATGTTAGTTATGTATCAGAGGATCAAAATAGAAACAGATGTCTTAGGGCATTAAAGAAAAACGGTAGA
>DNHN01000367.1 GCA_003485825.1 Bacteroidota bacterium
TTCTTTTCTTGTGTCTTCCGCCTTCAAAAGGAGTTTTTAAAAAAACTTCTACTATTTTAATTGCGTCCTTTTCATTAATAAATCTCGCGGGCAAAGCCAAGGCATTTGCGTTGTTGTGTAATCTTGCTAGTTCTGCAATTTCAGTGCTCCAGCACAGGGCGCAACGAATATCTTTGTGTTTGTTTGCGGACATTTGTATACCGTTTCCAGATCCACATATTAGAACTATTTTTTCACACTTTTCTTTTTTATAAAAAGAAGAATACAAATTTTGAATATTTTCAAAACATAAATTCTCCGTACACTTATTATTTTAAAAACAATGTTTTTTATAGTATAAAGGGAAACGGAGACTCTACAGCTTATTCTCAAAAGCCATTTTCATTTGATAAGTCACATTCTTCTAGTTTGTATTTTGTATTGGGTAGAATCCCTACTAAGAAAAAAGGAGATTTTTCAATTTTTCGATATACAAAACCAAAGGTGGTAGTAGAGAGTAACGATACGATGGTTATAAGTCAAATTGATCGTAAATATGGTGGTACTAGATACCTCTATTTTAGTAAAAAGGACTACCGTATTTATAGATTTGAGAAGAAAAACAATGATACAGACAGACCAGATTCCTACTTTAATTTTGAAATAGCATATTTTCAGAAAGACAGACTGGATAGCTTGAACCGTGAATATAAGCTTGGACAATATTATGAGTCCAAAATAAAGGCAGAAGAGAAAGAATTGGAAGTCGTGAAAAGCACTGTTTTTGACTCTATTTGTTTATTAGGTAACCCAGCAACTAAGACTTACGGTAATAAGTTCGTCTTATTTGATTATTGGTATCTTGGATGTTCTCCTTGTATTCAGATGATGCCCTTTATGAATGAGCTTAATAATCGGATTGATACTTCTAAAGTGACGATCATAGGGGTTAACATGGTAAATGACAAAGATGATATATTAAGGTATAAAAATCAACGAGGATATGATTGGGTTCAGTTGGATAAGTCTAAAACCAAACCCCTACACGATTTAAATTCACATCCTCAGCTAATATTAGTTGACAAAAACATGAAGGATGTAAAAGTATTTAAGGGATATGGAAAAGGGGTTTCTGACTTGGAAATAAAACTGTATTTGAAGTCAATGAACTTGCTGAAGTAATCTTAATTAATAACAAACGCCTTCTTAGCTTTCACCAATTCTCCTAAAAACTCAGGACTTTCTTCTAGCTTATTGCCTACCACCACAACATCTGCTCCTGCTTGGAATACCGCTTCGGCATCTGCTTGACTGGTGATACCTCCACCCACTATCACAGGTGTATCTACTTCGTTTTTCACAGCTCCTATTAGTTTGGGTGATGCATATTGGTTAGCCCCGCTTCCACAGTCTAAGTAGATCAGCTGCTGACCCAGTTGCACTCCTGCTAGTGCAGTTGCGGCAGCTATTCCAGGTTTATCTTGAGGGATAGGTGTGGTCCCACTGATGTAGGAGACGGTAGTAGTCCTTCCTCCATCTATGAGTATATATCCAGTAGAGAGTATTTCCAGACCAGATCTTTTAAGCTTATGAGCAGACTCTACGTGTCTTCCTATGAGTAAATCAGAATTTCGCCCACTGATAAGACTTAGTAGCAAAATAGCATCTGCAGTATCATCTATCTGATTTGGGCTGCCTGGGAATATGATTAATGGCTTTTGAGTACGTTTTTTTAACCCCTCCAGACATGTTTTCATACTTCCGTCGGTTACTAAGCTCCCTCCCACAAAAATAAAATCAACTTGATCAAAGCTTGGATTAAAAACAAGCTTATCTATCTGGTTTTCAGATGCTTTGTCTGGGTCTATGAGCACGGCTACCATCTTTTGGTTGGCGGCTGACAGGGACGATATTTTATGTAAAATGCTAATAGTCTTAGTATTGTGAAAATTGTCGTTTTGTGGACAATAAATTCTAGTTAAAGCTTTAAATTTTAGTGTGATTTTATCTTATCAACATCGCAAATCTCTTAAAAAAAGGGCAACCGAAAAAGTTTATTGTTCATGTGTGGAAAACACCGACTAAAAGTTGGGGTATCCTGTGTGTACTTTTGAGCCAAAACCCACTGTAAATTTTTAGAGAAGTTTAACGGTCGAGTGGGTTTCTTTTTTTATACAACGAATAACTAAAACCTGAAACAATGAACATGAAGCCACAGTACAAAAAGAACGCACTTAAATTTAAGCGTTTTAACACCAAGGATGGAGTAGCAGCCACCGATCTTTACAACTACGAATACAGAACATCAGTAATTAAAAACCCCGCTGGTGATGACGTATTTAAAATGGATAATGTGGAAGTGCCAGCAGATTGGTCACAAGTAGCTACAGATATCCTTGCTCAAAAATATTTTAGAAAAGCAGGTGTACCGCAGCCAGACGGTACTACCGGATCGGAAACATCTGTGAAACAAGTGGCGCATAGATTAGCAGATTGTTGGAAGACTTGGGGAGAGCGCTACGGATACTTTGCATCTAAAAAAGATGCGCAAGTATTTTATGATGAGTTAGTATACAGCATACTGGGTCAGATGGCTGCACCAAATAGTCCTCAGTGGTTTAATACAGGTTTACACAATACATACGGCATCACTGGTAAAGCTCAGGGTCACTCGTATTCTGATCACGAAACTGGTGAAGTAATGAAATCTACTTCAGCATATGAAAGACCTCAACCACACGCATGTTTTATCTTGTCTGTAGATGATGATTTAGTAAATGAAGGCGGTATCATGGACCTTTGGGTGCGTGAGGCTCGTATCTTCAAATATGGTTCCGGTGTAGGTACAAACTTCTCTAGTATACGTGGTGCTAACGAAAAATTAAGCGGTGGCGGAAATTCTTCAGGCCTTATGAGCTTCTTGAAAATAGGAGACAGAGCGGCTGGAGCTATTAAGTCAGGCGGTACTACACGTAGAGCTGCTAAAATGGTATGCCTAGACTTAGATCACCCAGAGATTTTATCGTTTATCAACTGGAAAAAAGATGAAGAGAAAAAAGTTAAAGCATTAATAGATGCTGGATATGATTCTGGATACGAAGGAGAAGCTTATGCTACGGTATCCGGCCAAAACTCAAACAACTCTGTACGTATACCTAACAAGTTTTTTGAAGCGCTTAAGAATGATGGTGAGTGGGAGCTAATCTCTAGAACCAACGGCAAGCCGATAAGTACGGTGTCTGCAAGCAAAGTATGGGATGATATCTCATTTGCAGCGTGGGCGTGTGCAGATCCAGGAGTACAGTACGATACTACTATAAATGAATGGCACACATGCCCAGAAGGTGGAAGAATCAATGCTTCTAACCCTTGTTCTGAGTACATGTTCCTAGATAATACAGCGTGTAACCTAGCATCATTAAACCTAAGAAAATACTTCAACGAAGAAACCAAAGAGTTTGACGTAGAAGCAATAGAGTATGCATCTAGACTGTGGACAGTAGTACTAGAGATATCTGTACTTATGGCTCAGTTCCCAAGTGAGGAAGTAGCTAGATTATCTTACCAATACAGAACATTAGGCTTAGGATATGCTAACCTTGGTTCAGTACTTATGGTAAGCGGTATTCCTTATGATAGTCCAGAGGCTTTTGCTATTTGCGGTGCTGTTACAGCTATACTAACAGGTACTTCATATGCTACATCTGCAGAGATGGCTAGTTTTATGGGTGCCTTTGATCAATACGAAAAGAATAAAGAACATATGCTACGTGTGATGAAAAATCACAGATACGCAGCGTACAATCTAGATGAGTATGATGGACTAAGCATTAAGCCAGTAGGGATTGACCCAGCATACTGCCCAGAATATTTATTGAGCCCAGCTACAGGAGCTTGGGATAAAGCAGTACAGTGGGGAGAGAAATACGGATACCGTAATGCTCAAACGACTGTAATAGCTCCTACAGGTACTATCGGTCTAGTAATGGATTGTGATACTACAGGCATAGAGCCAGACTTCGCGCTTGTGAAGTTTAAAAAACTATCAGGTGGTGGATACTTTAAAATAGTAAACCAATCTGTGCCATTAGCCTTAGAGACATTAGGGTACTCAGCTACTGAAGTTGAAGAAATAGTAAACTATGCTAAAGGTCATGCTACGTTAAAGGGTGCTCCTGCTGTGAACCATGAAACGTTACTAGCAAAAGGATTCACTATGGATGACTTAGCTAAAGTAGAAAGCGGTCTTTTATCTGCGTTCGAAATTAGCTTTGCATTTAATCACTGGGTGTTAGGAGAAGAAGCGATGAATAGATTAGGCTTCACTTCTGAGCAGTACGAAGCAGATGGATTTAACCTACTAAGAGCACTTGGATTTAGCAAAAAAGATATCTCCTTAGCAAATGACTACGTATGTGGTACGATGACTGTGGAGGGTGCACCAAATCTTAAAGATGAGCATTTACCAATTTTTGACTGTGCGAATAAGTGCGGTGAAAAAGGAGAAAGATACATACACGCACACGGTCACATTAAAATGATGGCTGCAGCACAACCATTCTTGTCAGGAGCTATCTCTAAGACGATTAATCTTCCAAACGAAGCAACTGAAGAGGATATAAAATCATGCTATCAGTTAAGCTGGGAGTTAGGAACTAAGGCAAATGCACTGTACAGAGACGGCTCTAAGCTATCACAACCACTAAGTAATAAGTCTGATGTGGAAGAAACAGAAGATGACACAATCACTGCAGTGGATAATGCGGTAGGGTCAGCTGGAATACTTAATATCGACGAGCTTACACAAGAGCAAGTACTGGAAGCAGCTCAAAAAATCTTAGACAACTCTAAGAGTACAGAGTTTATGCGTCAGCTATCAGGCATAGTAGAGCGTAAGAAACTTCCTTGGAAGCGAAGAGGATTCACTCAGAAAGCGAAAGTAGGCGGTCAAACACTATTTGTGAGAACAGGTGAGTACAATGACGGAACACTCGGTGAGATATTTATCGATATGCACAGAGAAGGTGCTACTTTCAGATCATTAATGAATTGCTTCTCTATAGCAGTTTCTATTGGTCTACAGTATGGTGTACCTTTAGATGAGTATGTTAGCAAGTTTACGTTTACTCGCTTTGAGCCAAGCGGAATGGTAGAGGGTCATCCAAATATTAAAAACTCTACGTCTATAATAGATTACATATTTAGACTACTTGGGTTTGAGTACTTAAATAGAACAGATTTAGTACATATCAAGCCAACAAAAGAAGAAGCACAGGACAGTCTTGCAATAGCAAAGGCGAGGAAAGTAGAGGATAATCCTGCTGCTACTGTTTCTAAAAAGAGCGTTCCAAAAATATCTGAACCTCAGACTGCTACTGCAGGTGCTAAGGCTGCGACACAGCAACCTACAGGGACTGTAGGAGATGCACTACCATGTACTAACTGCGGAAGTCTAGCACTCGTTAGGAATGGCACGTGTCATCTATGTACAAACTGTGGTACTACTACGGGGTGTAGCTAAGTAGTTACTACATAAACTTTTAAAAGGGTGTCTTTTAGACATCCTTTTTTTTGTACTAAAAGTTGCACTAATGTTAGTAAGTGTGGATAAATTTTGTGTTTCAATAAATTATGCCTTAATTTGTTTTCAATATTACTACTACTTACTACTGCAACTTATGCCTAGCGTTTACGCGGATATAAAACAAGATTTGGAAGTAAAAGATGATCGTCTTTTGCTTAAGCATAGTCCTTTCTGTGGGGTATTGGTAAAGTATGAAGATGAGACAAGACACGAGCGTAATTATACCAACGGAAAACTCCACGGCTTACAAAAATCATACTATAAGAATGGCCAATTGAGTGCTATTACTTTATACACCAACGGTGAGCCTAATGGCCGAAAGATAGAGTACTTTGACTGCGGCTCAAAAAAGCTAAATGCCAACTATACGGATGGAGAATTGGATGGTATATCTGAAGAGTGGAGTCCAGACGGTATCTTGATTACGCGAAAAACCTACTACAAGGGTAAGCTCATAGCCATCAAAAGTAACTAAGCTTTATTCACGTAGTCTTTTACTGCTTTTTCTAGGTTTGCATACCAATCCTTACCAAACTTTCTTTCTAATGCGTGCTGAGCAAACTGATAGACTTTAATGTCGTTTTCTTCCCCTTTTACACAAGCATCCACACAGATACTCCACCGGTGGTAGTTGAGGGCATAAAACTCATTGTACTTGTCTAATCGGATGGGATATAGGTGACAGCTAATGGGCTTCGGAAAACCAAAATCTTTTTTCTGGTTAGCAATTTCCACGGCACAGTTAAGTATTCCGTCCTTACGCACTACAAATACACATTCCTTATTGGGTTTGCAGGTGGTTACCATCATCTGATCAAATGGATCTTTTTCTGCAAAACCGTCTTCAGCCAAGGTTTTTAAACCTGTTGCATCCATTTCTAGCTTTATAGCTTCTAGATTTTTCTCTAGGATAGGAATCTCATCCTCGTCCAATGGAGCTCCAGCATCACCTTCTATGCAGCATACCCCTTTGCAGGCGGTCACATTGCATGCGAAAGCTTTCTCTACGATGTCCTCAGATATAAGGCAGTTATCTACTTTTATCATTACTTGCTTTCTAAGTATGCTTTGTACCCAACCTCTTCTAATCGTTTGGCTTTTTCCAGTACGTTGGTTTCCATGGCTTCGGTGAAGGCTAGTACGCGTTTCTGAACACTGGTATCATGGGTACCCAGCATTTTGGCTGCCAGTATCCCAGCATTTTTTGCCCCGTTGATAGCCATAGTAGCTACGGGTATACCTGGAGGCATTTGCACAATGCTGTAGAGTGAGTCTATACCGCTCATAGTACTCGATTTTATAGGTACTCCTATCACAGGTAGTGGAGTAAGCGAAGCTACCATGCCCGGTAAATGTGCGGCACCTCCTGCTCCGGCTATGATGCTTTTGTAGCCTTGAGTATGCGCTTTTTTAGCGTATTCATACATTCTATCTGCGGTGCGGTGTGCGGATACTACGGTGAGGTCAAAAGACACCTCCATCTCTTCTAGCACTTTGGCTGCTTCGGCCATTACCGGTAGGTCTGAGTCAGACCCCATTATGATTAGTACATCTGCCATGGGTTCAAATTTATATGCTTTTAACGATAAGTAATCTTTTCACCTTCTCCATCTTCTCCACCACTGCTTCTCGGGTGTCAGCCAGCACAGTAAAGTGACCCAGTTTTCGGTCCGGCGTTGTGGTACTTTTGCCATACATATGGATGTATACTCCTTCTATGGCAAGCACTTGGTCTAGGTTAGCCAATTGGTAAGCTCCATTTACGTCTTGTGGTCCTACTATATTGCAGGTAGCAGCAGGTTTAACTAGTGCTGTACTTCCGAGCGGCTGCCCAAGCAAGATTCTATTCAGCTGCTCATACTGTGAGGTATAGGAGCTTTCTATGGT
>DNHN01000035.1 GCA_003485825.1 Bacteroidota bacterium
GTTGAAAAGTTAGGCTTTCGTGTACTTTTTTTAATATTTCTCTAATCCGAAGTGCCCATTGATTCACTAGTGGCTCTAGCAGTAAGTCATGCTCACTTAAACAAGAGAAACCGGCTGTAAACCTATTGTGATCATCTGGTTCATAGGGCAAATACTCTTCATACCGAGCTACCAAATAGAATGCTGATGAGAAAATATCAAAGGGAAGAAGTCCTTCATTCGATGTGCGAAACATAAACCACTGATTATCTATATTTTCAAAATTGATTTTGAAATCATTTCGGATATCCGTCTGAGATAGTAACCCGTGTGGAATTATGTGTATTTTCCCTCCACTATTTGTAGAGTAGTTCAAGTGGCTATCTTGTATAGCATCTATAAACTCATAGTCGATACCCAGAAGTTCTGTGAAGATTAAGTCAAAGATATACAAGTGCCTAGATGAAGGCTGGTGACAATATATTTTTATTGGTAGTGACAATAAACTCGATCTATTTCAATTGCAAGTTTACGGTCTTTTTCGGTAATGGTGTTCCCTTCGTCATGGGTTGTAAGCCTTACATTTACAGTATTATACACATTACTCCATTCCGGATGATGGTTTATAGTTTCTATTGGAGCTATACATTCCTGCATAAAATCCATGGCTGTTTGAAAATCTTCAAACTTAAATTCTTTAACTAAACCGTTGTTGTTTTCCTCCCACATATAAATTATCGTATTATTTTTTGACTAAAAAGTTGGCCTTCATTAGTGAAGCGCAGGATATATAATCCTTTGCTGTAATCACTTGCCTTTAGTGTATGAGAAGTGCTTTCTGATAGTACTGTAAGTAAATTTCCTTGTACATCATATACAGAAATAGCGACTTCTCGAGGAAGTTCTACCCGTAAATCTGATTCTCCAGAGGCAAAACCTTGCTGATTAATCACTTTATACGGAGTTCTATTAACCTCGTCTATAGATACTCGCGAGATGAATCCCGCCTCTACAAAACAGCTCTTTAAACTGCTATAGTAGTTACTATTAAAATCCTCTTTGTCAATTTTGATAATTACTTCAGCCATCTCACCCATAGTAGTGTTCGCTCCTTGGTAAAAAAAGTGCTCAAGAAGAAGACTGTCGGTAGCCGTACGACCAATTTTATCGTGAATACACATCAGTGCACTGCTCCACATATCTCTATCACCATCTTTTGAGTTCCTTAAATCGGAAGGATAGCTTCTTTTGGTATTTAGCGGAATCCCATTCCAAGTTAGATTTCCATCCCAGCTAAACACTTTGTTTGGGGTATTGTCATTTAAGCTTCTACTGTATGCCTTAGCAAAGTAGTCACACGAACCCTCTTCCATGGCTTCCCTTTGAGAGCCAATCGTATTATTAGGAGAAGCAAGTTCACTCATAGAGTGCGTAAACTCGTGCACTACCACCTCACCGTCCTCAGCATCATCTATGCCTCCTTCTCCAAACTGAAGTGAATGGTCAGCGGGACTATATGCTGAATTATCGGCATTCCCAAATGCATGAACATCAACATCCAGTTGCTTGATGAGTGAATTGTATCCTAGTTCTTTTACATAGTTCCCTATCTCATTGATGTGGTAATAGGTATTTATAAATTCAAAATCACCCTGATCTCTAGTGAACGTTAGCGAGTCATTCAATGCAAAAAAGTCGTCATCAAAAGGAGCAGATATATTAGTAAACTTTAAAAATTCAGATTCCAGGTAAAACGTATCGTTGGACACTTGCGCATCAGTCATTTGCCAATACATTTCAGACTCTAAAGATGGATTAGACTGGTCATTGTTATCACTAAATGGCCCACCATAGGGTTGACCCGATGAGTTTATCGGATTTAGCATAAACACTTTAACAAATATGCTCGTATCTCGTTTGATGTACTTGGTTTGATCTTTAGCGTAAATCACCACACCAAACTGATCCGTATATACGAGTTCTTCTAGACCTCCGTGCTGTATCAGCTCCTTTTTTACTGCTATAGCCCCATCTGAAGAAGGTAACCACGCGTTTGCAGTACTAAATTTTCCATCCGCGATATCATAGTAAATATAGTTTTCTAACCTACAACTACCATTATCTTTCAAGTGTAATGTAGCGCCGGCAAACTCTACAGGCAAACCATTTGTAATTTGCTGAAAAGTATAATGTGTTGCAAATGAGCTTCTGATTTTATAGGACTGAATTAGCTCACTCCTTGCAGGCAGTTTTACCTGACCAAGTACTTGTGAAAGAATAGCATTGTCATTTGCTATGGCTGCACTCGTCGTCCATTCGTGACTCGCTGTCTTCGGAATTACTATGTCTTGACTTTTGGCTACATGCGTTCCAATCAGTACACTAAGTATTACATATACAAGTTTCATAATATTAGTGCTAAGGTAGGAATATTTTTCAATTCACTCTGTAACTCAGCTGTCACACTTGTTGAACATACTATTTTAAATTGACCAACGGCATTCCTAGAGTAGGTTACTTCTTTTTGTCGCGCTAAAAAATTATACAAGTGATACTCCATGTCAGAACGAACCGTGCATAGGATGCTATCCTTGAGTACCAACTCTTGAATGACTGCATCGTTAATACATAGTTGAGCAGCTCCACCATATGCTTCTATGAGTCCGGGAATCCCTAACTTTTTACCCCCATAATACCTGACCACTGCACACCCCACATAGCTAATCTCCGCTGATAATAGGGAATTAAGAATAGGTCTACCGCTACTATTACTAGGTTCGCCATCATCGCTGCATCGCTGATACTTTCTGTCTACACCAATTACGCAACCTGAACACACATGGGTCGCATCTGCAAACTCACTCTTGTATTCCTTTATCTTTATATCAAAATCTTCAGCAGATTCGACAGGGAATAGGTATCCGTAAAACTTACTTCCACTTGCCTTATACTCACTGGTATAGAGCTTTGTTATTCCCAGATAAGTATTAGCTTGCATAGGCTATAATGGCAATAGATACAATGGCTAATAGGAGTCCAAATTGATTCTTAAGCTCTAATTTTTCCTTAAAGATTAGCACAGAAAGTAAGGTGCTTACTAAGACTACTCCTACATTATTTACCCCAAATACAAAAGCACTTTTAACACTAAACCCTTCAATGGCACTCAACAGAAAGAATATGGAAAAATAATTAGGCACGCCGAGGGCAATACCAGCTTTTACATTTTTCCACTTCCAGGCATTAAAATTGGCCTTATCCTTAATGAGTAGTACCAAAGAACCTGTAATAAATGCTCCTAGAAAGATGGAGTAGGAGAGAGTGCTTATAGGGATGTCGCTACTGTAAGCATGTTGCAGCACTTTAAGACTCGTATCTATGATTCCTCCACCTAGGAATACTATAATAGGTAGTATGAGGAAACGTTTATCTATATGTAGCTCCTTCTTAACTGTAATAAAATATATACTGAGTATAGAGAGCATTAACCCTATCACAAATAGAAACGTAATATCCTCATTCGCAAAGAAGTAGGCAAATAGGACAGGAACCACAACACTCATTTTACCACTTACTGCAGTTACGCTTATGCCTAGCTTATCGGTGGTGAGAGCCATAGAAAAGAAAATAGCTATAAATAGAACGCCCAAAAGGATACAATACAGAAACCAAGGCTCATCCAAATAACTCAACAGATCCTGATGGGTAGAAAGACTAAACCCCAGTATAAAGCAAACTACATAATTTATGATAATGGCTTGAAACTTATCAATCTGAAAAACTTTGAACCACCTAAAAATAAGATTGATACAGGTGCTGAAAGCAATACTTGCCAATAAGAAGATTGTTGCCATTATTTTCGAGGTATAAAATACTTTATAAGGTCCTGATGCTGTTTTATTTCCCGTAAAGATGGAATGCCTATCCACGGAGCTTTAATTCCTGCATTCCAATTTGTATTGGACTTGAGCACTATAGCTTCGTCCCATAGATCTTTAGTCAAAAACTCTTGCAACAGGGTTGGACCTCCTTCTACTAAAACGCTATGAATCCCTTTCCTATGCAAATCCGATAACATCGCTTTTATGCCTCCACCTGCGATATTTATGACTGAATAGTTTTCGCATTCTTCACCTGGTTCGTTACTATATATCAATGCCTTACCCGTTTTAAATAATTCGGAATCTCGATCTACACTCAGCTTAGGTGAATAGACTACTTTCACGGGGTTAGTACCTTCTGAATGACGCACATCTAACATTGGATTATCTGTATTTACAGTGGCTGCTCCAACAAGTATGGCTTGATGAGTAGCTCGCAGCTGATGCACAAAAACATCATTTTTAGGGTCACTTATTTTCACTTGACCAGTGGTACTCGCCATATATCCATCCTGGGTTTCTGCCCACTTTAAGGTAACATACGGCAACTGTCGAGTATGTGCTTTAATAAATCGCTTGTTTAGGATTTTACATTCCTCTTCTAGCACACCCACGTGAATATTAATTCCGGCTTCTAACAATTTTTTTATTCCCTTTCCTGCTACTTTTTCGTGCGGATCAAGCATTCCTATCACCACTCGCTTTGGTTTCTTCGCTACAATCAAATCTGCACAGGGCGGAGTTTTTCCGAAATGGGAGCAGGGCTCTAAACTTACATAGACAGTACATTTATACACGTCAATAGACTCATCCAAAGACGCGAACGCTTGAACCTCAGCATGAGCACCTCCATATTTTTCATGATAGCCTTCAGCTACTATTGTATCCTTATAGACTATGACACAGCCTACCATTGGGTTTGGAGCCGTATAGAGTTCACCCAGAGCAGCTAACTCAAGGCAGCGATTCATGTATGTTTCGTCGGGTAGCAAGCTGCGAAACTAACGGCAATTATTGAAATAAGGGAATACTGAATTGTAGAATATATAAATCCCTGCAATTACCTTTGTGTTATATGCAATTGGGAGTACTTAAAGCACTGTTTACGGATAAACTAACAAAGCTCTATCGCCTTAGCGAAGCTGAAAACATATTCTATATGGTACTCTACTATCTTGAAAAAAAGTCTAAGACTGCTGTTCTATTAGGTCAAGAAACTATGCTGGGAGACACTTATGTAACTTTACTCCAATCTCTTATGGATGGTAAGCCCGTCCAGTATGTGCTAAATGAGGCACCCTTCTATGGCTTGGACCTCTTTGTAGATGAAACTGTACTCATCCCTCGCCCAGAGACAGAGCAGCTGGTCCACTGGATACTTGAAGATCATCCAAACTTTCAGGGATCTGTCGTGGACATAGGCACAGGCAGTGGCTGCATCCCGCTAGTCTTAAAGAAACACTGGCCAAACGCTCAGGTAAGTGGTTGTGATATAAGTACGGAAGCATTGAAAGTAGCTCAGCGTAATAGTAAAGAACAAAACCTCGACGTGATTTTTTTTCA
This sequence comes from Bacteroidota bacterium, assembly GCA_003485825.1. GTDB lineage: Bacteria > Bacteroidota > Bacteroidia > NS11-12g > UBA9320 > UBA9320. Next base: position 5,424 of record DNHN01000035.1, read on the forward strand.
AAAAAACATACTCACAGAAGAGTTAGAACCGTACGACATTATAGTGAGTAATCCACCGTATATAGCGCATTCAGAAAAGGATGATATGCATGAAAACGTACTTGAATATGAGCCACATATAGCATTATTCGTTGATGACACAGACCCATTGCTGTTTTACAAGACTATTATACTACTTGCTCATCAGCAGAAATCTACGTGCTATTTTGAGACGAGTGAATACTATAGGCCTGAACTGGACAACTGGCTTAAGGAGCATAATTTTAGTTTTGTATGGCAACTTGATTTTCAAGATAAAGATAGACTATTAAAAGTGACGTTTGACTAGATGGGCACCTAGTCTAATTCCAGGTTAGACTTACGGTTATCCGCTTTAAAAATGACAATTTTTAATCAGTCTTTGTTTCCATTAACGTGGAGATATATACCTCTTTATAGGCCAGAATAAGCGTTGATAAAATCAAAAAAAAGGGACTCTGATAAATTTATTACAGTCACTGCTCAATTTATCCCCATTTTGAAGATTATTTGTGGGTATTTTAGCGTTACAATAGCGCTATGATTGGCTATTTGCTTATAGATTGCACACTTTAAACTAATTTGAAATAGATGAATTCGGAAAACGAGAAAATTATTCCAATCAATATTGAAGAGGAGATGAAAACCGCTTACATCGATTACTCGATGTCGGTTATTGTTTCACGTGCTCTACCTGATGTAAGAGATGGTCTTAAACCTGTACACAGAAGGGTTCTGTACGGCATGTCTGATTTGGGATTAGCTAGCAATAGGCCTTATAAAAAATCAGCTAGAATAGTAGGAGAGGTGTTGGGTAAGTATCATCCGCATGGAGATACTTCTGTTTACGATGCGATGGTTCGAATGGCTCAAAGCTGGAGTTTACGCTACCCTATGGTAGACGGACAAGGTAACTTTGGTAGTATAGACGGTGACCCACCGGCAGCAATGCGATATACCGAGGCAAGAATGAGAAAACTTGCTGAAGAGATGCTCGCTGATATAGATAAAGACACTGTAGATTATCGTGCTAATTTTGATGACAGTTTAAGTGAACCGACGGTATTACCCGCACGTATACCGAATCTGTTGGTGAACGGTGCCTCAGGAATAGCCGTGGGTATGGCTACGAATATGGCTCCTCACAATTTGAGTGAGTGTATAGACGGTACCATAGCCTACATAGAAAATAAAGATATTGATGTAGCAGGACTAATGGAGTATGTGAAAGCTCCTGATTTTCCTACAGGTGGTATCATCTATGGTACTGAAGGGGTAAAATCTGCTTTTGAAACAGGCAGAGGGCGTATAGTAATGCGTGGTAAAGCCGAATTTGATGTTACTAAGACAGGCAGAGAGCAAATTGTTATTACCGAAGTACCTTTCCAAGTAAGCCCTTCTCAAATTATTGTAAAGGCAGTAGATTTAGTCAATGACAAGGTTATAGAAGGAATTAGTGAAGTAAGGGATGAAAGTGGTAGACAGGGTCTCCGAATTGTTTTTGACCTGAAAAGAGATGCAGTACCCAATATTGTACTGAATAAGTTATATAAATACACGCCGCTGCAAACTAGCTTCAGCGTTAATAATATAGCACTTGTAAACGGTAGACCAGAAATGCTTAGTCTCCGTGATATGATTCATCACTATGTGAATCACCGCCATGAAGTCGTTATTCGCAGAACAGAATACCTACTCAAAGAGGCACAGAAACGTGCTCACATACTAGAAGGACTCATAATAGCACTAGATAATTTAGATGCTGTTATAAAGTTAATTAGAGCTTCTAAAAATGGCGAAGAGGCCCGAAATGGTTTGATGGCAGAGTTCAAACTCTCCGAGATACAAGCCAAGGCTATTCTAGATATGCGTCTACAGAAACTTACTGGTCTGGAAATAGACAAAGTAAGAGCTGAATTTGCTGAGTTAATGGCTACTATAGCAGACTTGAAAGAAATTCTAGCTGACGAAGGCAGAAGAATGCAAATCATTAAAGACGAGCTTTTAGAAATGAAAGAGAAGTATGGCGACGAGCGAAGAACTGCCATAGAACTAGATGCTGGTGAAATTAATATAGAAGATCTTATAGCAAATGAAGAGATGGTAGTGACGATCTCTAATATGGGCTATATCAAGCGTACACCACTTTCAGAATACAAGTCTCAAACTAGGGGAGGAGTCGGCAATAAAGGTGTAAAACACAGAGATAAAGATTTCGTAGAAAATCTGTTTGTTACTATGACGCATAACTACATTCTGCTCTTCACCGATTCCGGTAAATGTTTCTGGATGAAAGTATACGAAATTCCTGTGGGAAGTAAAGTATCTCAAGGTAGAGCGATTCAAAACTTGATTAATATTCCAACTGACGATACGGTGAGAGCATTCGTAGCTACAGGTAATCTGAAAGATGAAGAGTACGTGAATAATAATTTCATCGTAATGTGTACTAAAAATGGTACAATAAAGAAAACTTCACTGGAACAGTACTCTAGACCTAGAACGAATGGAATAAACGCAATCACTGTAAAGGATGGCGATCAATTACTGGAAGCTAAACTAACCGATGGAACCGCAGAGATACTCTTAGCGAAGAAAAGTGGTAAGGCTATACGCTTCAATGAAGAGAATGTGAGACCTATGGGTAGAACAGCCTCCGGAGTAAGAGGAGTAAGGCTAGAAAGTGCTAGCGATGAAGTGATTGGTATGGTTTGTGTAAACTCTAATATGGAGGATACTACCATTATGGTGGTTTCTGAAAAAGGGTACGGAAAACGTACTGATATAGATGATTATAGAATTACCGGTAGGGGAGGAAAGGGTGTAAAAACCTTGAGCATCACTGAAAAAACAGGTGCTCTTATCTCTATGAAGGACGTGACCGATGAGAATGATTTAATGATTATCACAAAACTGGGAATCACCATTAGAATGAAGATGGAAGATGTCAGAGTAATGGGAAGAGCCACCCAAGGAGTTAGGCTCATTAAAGTAAGAGACAAGGACGATATCGCTTCTGTGGCCAAAGTTCCAAAGGCAGAAGAAGAGGAGGAAAACCCTGAAGAACCAGAATCTGATGGTATAGAAAATACAGATGAAGATTCTACTATAAACAATGAAGAGAATGACACAAACACAGAAGAGGAAAAGAATGAAGATTAAATTCAATTATGTAATCGCACTACTAGCCTTATTTATAGGAATCAATGTAAGTGCACAGAGATTTACCGTAGAGTCCATGAAAATGGAACTCGACGATCGGACTAAGCCCGATAATGATAAAGATTTCGAAAGTTTATTAAAGTGGGCTGAGGAGACCAAAGCAAACTCCAAAACATCCAATGATCCTAAAATGTGGTATTATAGGGGACTCACTTATCTAAAACTAAGTACATTAAACAATGACCTATCTAAGGCTCATCCAGATGCTATTTACATTGCGCATGAAGCGTTTCAAAACGCCATTAAAACAGATGCAAAGAACAAGGTAACTAAAGATGCTGAGGCTAACCTACTAAATGTAGCCATAGGTTTATATAATAAGGGGTATTCAGCATATCAAGCAGAAGAGTATGATGAGTCTTACAAGAATTTTAAGATGGCAGTGCC
>DNHN01000351.1 GCA_003485825.1 Bacteroidota bacterium
TCAAAGTTATATCCTTGCCAAGGCATGAATGCTACTTTAAGGTTTCTACCAAGAGCAAGCTCTCCACCTTGTGTACCATACCCTTCACTAAGGACCTGACCTTCTACTACTTTATCACCTTTAACCACTAATGGTCTAAGGTTTACAGTCATATTCTGGTTAGTTCTTCTGAACTTAGTGATATAGTAAGATTTAGTATCTCCTATGAAACTAGCCAACATCTCATCATCTGAGAGGTCATACTTAATTCTAATTTCATCGGCATCTACGTATTCTACTACACCAGTACCCTCTGCCAATAACTGAGTTCTAGAATCTTTAGCTACTTGAGCTTCAAGACCAGTACCTACGATAGGGGCTTGTGGATTCATAATAGGAACTGCCTGACGCTGCATGTTAGATCCCATCAATGCACGGTTAGCATCATCGTGCTCTAAGAAAGGAATAAGTGATGCTGCAATAGATACAATCTGGTTTGGAGCTACGTCCATGTAGTCCACCTTGTTTCTATCTTCTATCGGAAAATCTCCTTCAAATCTTGCTTTCACAAGTTCGTTAGTCAGATTACCTTTTTTATCAAATGGAGAATTGGCTTGAGCGATGATATTATCATCTTCCTCCTCAGCGCTTAGATAAACTACATTATCCTCTATTTTTACTCTTCCTTTATCTACCTTACGGTATGGAGTTTCTATAAATCCAAGATTATTTATCTTAGCGTGAACACAAAGAGATGAGATAAGTCCAATATTCGGACCCTCAGGAGTTTCAATGGTACATAATCGACCATAGTGCGTATAGTGAACATCCCTTACCTCAAAACCAGCTCTTTCTCTCGAAAGACCACCAGGTCCAAGTGCAGACATTCTACGTTTGTGAGTCACCTCAGCCAATGGATTCGTTTGATCCATAAACTGAGAAAGCTGATTGGTACCAAAGAATGAATTTATCACTGATGATAACGTTCTTGCATTCACAAGATCAGTAGGTGTAAACACCTCGTTATCACGTATATTCATACGTTCTCTGATCGTTCTTGCCATACGAGCAAGACCTACACCAAATTGGTTATAAAGTTGCTCACCTACAGTTCTAACTCTTCTATTACTCAAGTGATCAATATCATCCACATCTGTACGAGAGTTTACAAGCTCGATTAGATATTGAATGATAGAAATGATATCTTGATTCGTTAAAACTCTGATATTGCTTTCAATATCCAGTTCTAACTTTTTGTTTATTCTATATCTACCTACCTCACCAAGGTCATAACGTTTATCAGAAAAGAATAATCTTTCAATGATACCACGCGCAGTTTCCTCATCTGGTGGATCGGTATTTCTCAATTGTCGGTAAATGTGCTCTACAGCTTCTTTACCAGAGTTGGATGTATCTTTTTGTAAAGTATTTAGAATGATTTGGAAATCGTTCTTATCATCTGTTTCTTTACTTAAGATTATAGTCTTAACGCCTGACTCTATAATTTCTGCAAGATGATCTTCTTGCAAAATAGTGTCACGCTCTATAACTACTTCATTTCTTTCGATAGATACCACTTCTCCAGTATCCTCATCCACGAAGTCTTCAATCCAAGAACGAAGAACTCTTGCAGCTAACCTACGTCCGATCACTTTTTTAAGACCGGCTTTAGTTACCTTAAGTTCCTCTGCTAGACCAAATAAGTCTAGGATATCTTTATCTGTTTCATACCCTATTGCTCTCAATAGTGTAGTTACAGGGAATTTCTTTTTACGATCGATGTACGCATACATCACGTTATTTACATCTGTGGCAAACTCAATCCAGCTACCTTTGAAAGGTATGATACGAGCAGAGTATAATTTAGTACCATTGGTGTGGTAACTCTGTCCAAAGAATACACCCGGGCTTCTATGAAGCTGAGATACGATAACACGCTCCGCGCCATTTATAATAAATGACCCAGTAGGAGTCATATATGGCAGGGTACCAAGATAAACATCTTGAACTACAGTCTCAAAATCCTCGTGCTCTACGTCGTTACAGCTAAGCTTAAGCTTTGCTTTTAGGGGCACTGCGTGAGTTAATCCTCTTTCAATACACTCTTGTATGGTGTATCTTGGTGGATCAACAAAGTAATCAAGAAACTCGAGAACGAATATATTTCGGGTGTCAGTGATTGGAAAATTTTCACTGAATACCTTAAACAACCCTTCGAATTTTCTGTCTTCAGAAGATGTCTGAAGCTGAAAAAATTCTTGAAACGATTTCAACTGTACATCTAAGAAATCTGGGTAATCAATCACCTTAGCGATTTTCCCAAAATTTATTCTTTCGTTATATTTTGATGACAAGACTATTTAATTGTTTGGTGTTAATGGAAAAAAAATATAAAAACGCCAAAAGACCCACTGAAAATCAGGGGTCTTTTGGACGTGTTATTTGTAAAAATTACTTAAGTTCAACTTCAGCTCCTGCTTCTTCTAACGCTGCTTTCAATGCATCTGCTTCGTCTTTAGAAACATTCTCTTTCACCTCTTTAGGCGCTGAGTCAACTAATTCTTTTGCTTCTTTAAGACCTAAACCTGTTAGAGTCTTAACTGCTTTTACTACTTGTAATTTCGCCGCACCTGCAGATTTCAATATTACTGTGAATTCTGTTTGTGCTTCCTCAGCGCCAGCACTTGCTGCTGGTCCTGCTACTACTGCTGCTGGAGCCGCTGCTGGTTCGATACCATACTCATCTTTAAGGATAGTCGCTAATTCGTTTACATCTTTTACTGTAAGATTAACTAATTCTTCTGCTAGTTTTTTAATGTCAGCCATTTTGTTTTGTTTAAATTTTGTGTTTTTAATAATTAATTTTCTCTCTCGGCAAGTGTTTTAAGTAAACCTGCGATCGTATTACCACTAGACTTAAGTCCAGAAATAACATTTACAGCAGGAGAACGTAACAGTCCGATGATTTCTCCAACAAGTTCTTCTTTAGTTTTGAGATCTACTAGTGTACCTAGTTGATCATCTCCAATGAAGATGCCAGAGTCGATGTAAGCCCCTTTAAGTAACGGTCTATCGCCTTTTTTACGAAACTCTTTAATAGCGATAGCAGGTGCTTTAGGATTGGAAGCGAATAAGAGTGCAGTTGTACCTACTAATGTGTCTTTCAGTTCTCCCCACTCTATATCACTACGCTCTAAAGCTTTGCGAACAAAAGTGTTTTTGATTACTTGCATTTTGACACCATTCTTATGTAACAACTTTCGTAAGTCGTTGTTTGAGTTAGCTGACAACCTAGAGCTATCCGTTACGTATACGTACTGGTACTCTTTTAAGTTAGCCGCTAATTCATCTATTATAATGTTTTTTTCTTCTTTGGTCATTTCTCCGTATTATTAGATGGTTAGACTGTGAGTGCTTTTGTATCTACTTTGATACCAGGACTCATCGTACTGGAAACCGTGATACTTTGAAAATATGTACCCTTTGCAGCACTTGGCTTAAGTCTGTTCAGCGTATCTATCAACTCCTTTGCGTTATCATAAATTTTATCCGCATCAAACGATACTTTACCTACAGACGTATGAATAATACCTGTTTTATCAACCTTAAAGTCAATTTTACCAGCCTTTATTTCTACTACAGCTTTCGCTATGTCCATAGTTACTGTACCACTCTTTGGGTTTGGCATAAGGTTTCTAGGTCCTAAGACTCTACCTAATCTACCAATTTTACCCATAACAGCTGGCATAGTGATGATAACATCGATATCTAACCAACCACCTTCTATTTTAGTGATATAGTCATCTAATCCAACGTGATCAGCTCCTGCATCTTTAGCCTCTTGCTCCTTGTCTGGAGTAACTAATGCAAGAACACGTACTTCTTTACCAATACCATGTGGTAGAGAGGTCGTCCCCCTTACCATCTGATTAGCTTGTCTAGGATCTACACCTAATTTTACATCCACATCTACAGAAGAATCAAACTTTGTGTTCGTGATTTTTTTAACCACTTCACAAGCTTCCATTAAACTGTAGAGATTTTCCTTGTCATACTTAGACAAGGCTTCTTTTCTTTTTTTCGAAATTTTTCCCATTGATTTTTAACGATAATCCTAATTACCTTCCGGAAACTGTCCGGTAACAGTTACGCCCATACTTCTTGCTGTACCTGCAACCATTTTCATGGCTCCACCTACGGTCAACGCATTTAAGTCAGACATTTTATCTTCAGAAATAGCTCTAACTTGATCCCAAGTTATATTAGCTACTTTTACTCTATTTGGTTCAGCAGATCCACTCTTCTTCTTAACAGCCTCAAGTATTTGAGCTGCAGCAGGAGGAGTTTTGATTATGAAATCAAATGAATTATCCTGATAAACAGTAATAACAACTGGTAATACTTTACCCGCCTTATCTTGTGTTCTACCATTAAACTGCTTACAGAAGTCCATGATATTTACACCCTTAGCACCTAGTGCTGGACCAACTGGAGGTGCAGGATTTGCTGCTCCACCTTTAACCTGTAATTTTACGTATCCTTTAATTTGCTTAGCCATAAAGCTTATTCTTTTTCTACTTGTATATAATTAAGCTCTAGTGGAGTCTTTCTTCCGAAAATCTTCACCATTACTTTTAATTTTTTCTTCTCCTCATTAACCTCCTCAATAACACCGCTGAAACCAGTAAAAGGACCATCTGTCACTTTCACAAATTCACCAGCAATGTACGGGTTAACAGCACTCTCTCCTTGTTGGTTACTTTCGTCCACCTGTCCAAAGATGCGATTTACCTCGCTTTGTCGCATAGGTACAGGCTCTCCATCCTGCCCTAAGAAACCTACAACACCGTTCACCGCTCTTATAGTAGGTACAACTTCACCCACTAAATTAGCATGTATCAGTATATATCCTGGAAAATAACTCTTCTCCTTAGAAGTTTTCTTTCCATTCTTAATCTCGTAAACCTTTTGCGTAGGGATTAAAATCTCAGGCACATACTTTGTCAATTTAGCGTATGACAGTTCAGACTCGATAATCGCCTTCACCTTTTTTTCAGACCCACTTATGGCACGTACCACGTACCATCTAAATTCCTCCTGAGTATTCTCCATTGTAATTATCTGAGACTATTTTAAAAAACCATACAGAATATCCATAATACCACCAAAAGCTTTGTCAATTAGTAATATTACAAGAGCAAAAAGTATAGAAGCAATAACCACTATTGTGGTACTACTTCTTAACTCTTCCCATGTTGGCCAAGTTACTTTATTAATTAACTCGTCCGTCGTTTCCTTCCAGATTTCTACTATCCTACTCATTTCATTTAATCTTGCACGGGTGGAGAGATTCGAAC
>DNHN01000044.1 GCA_003485825.1 Bacteroidota bacterium
ATCAACTATACACGGGGTCAGATAGAATGGTGCAAAGACCACGAGCAAAACATGTGGAAGTATATGGTACAAAAAGATGTTCTATTTAGCTCAGATAAAAACGAGTATCAGAAACACTATTTCAATGATGGACCATTTACGTCTACCTTTGGAAATGACAGTCCTCCGCGCACAGGAGCTTGGATTGGATGGCAAATCATACGGCAGTATATGGCTTCAAATCCAGAGATGAGTATCCACGACTTGTTAAAAGATACAGACCACGCTGCCATATTTCAAAAGAGTGGGTATAGACCGTAAAGAGTGATTTAAGAGGAGCACTCCAAATGAAATTAAATGGAGAAAATCCAAGAATTCTGTGCTCACACTTAACTAGCGCCTAAAGGCTGGATTTACCTACTAAAGCAGAAATACTCTCCTTTAGGGCTGACCACCACTCTCGGCAACTCTCGGCTTTTTTCGAAGATATCATATCCCTTTTGAAGTTGTTTCCAAAAAGACACTAGCTCGCTATCGAATTGCTTGGCGAGCAGCTCCATATTCTCCTCTGTAAGTCGAGCTGGAAACATGTGTACCGGAATATCATACTGATCATGCCCAGAAGCCTCTAAGCAAAACACATACAACTCCTTAATCCACTCATCCGTAATAGGTATACAACCTACCGTACTACAACCACCATGAATAAATATCATACCTCCTGGTGTGAATCTATCTGCCAAAAAAGAATCACTTGCATTGGGATAGTTCACTTTGAGTGATAGAAAATATGCACTGGTAGCGTTAAACTTACTGATTTGGTAAAAGCCTTCAGGTATTTGCATATCTCCTTCCTTGCGTTTAGGCCCTAACTGACCTACATTTTCACAAAACTTGTAGGTAGTAATGAGTTTATAGGTAGAGTCTTCCTTATTTTTAGCCCACACTTCTAAGTCTTCCTCAAACTTAAATGCTCGCAGTAAAATGTCACAATTGAAATGATCTACGCCCTGAGCTCGCAGTTTAGCATATGCCTCTTCTGCTTTATCTCTGTAGGCCTGAAAAACAGTATAGTGTTCTAGCTGAATATCTTTAAAACTCGGTTCTTCTGACATAAATGACATGTAAATCGGAATAGATAATAAGAATATTAGAATGCGCATTTTTCGAACTACAAAGGTGCAATATTATTCTGTCTTAGCCCACTTAAAATCGTAACTCTTCCCCTCTATCACTAGCTGAATAATGTATGTTCCCACCGGTAAATCCTCTTGTCCGATGCTTAGCTTCTCACTGAAGGTTATTGCCAACATTTCAGGGCCCATTACTGAAAAGACGACTACTTTGGCATTCCTTCTTTTTTTCAATCTAATGCGCAGCGAACTGGATGTCTGAGATACTTCAAATTTGTGGGTAGAAATCACATCTACACTAGCTGCTCTTCTTCTGGTATCTAGCAAGTATAGATTATTACCTATGATTTGGTACTCGTCTGATATGAACATATCCTGTCCATTGGCAAAAGCCAACGCCTCCTTCTGTGAGAACCCAACTGAATGTGTGACCCACTCCCCTCTTAGCAGACTACTTGATCCATTTATTTTTGTTAAATGCACTTTACCACTAGTGAGCAAAGCAAGCGTATCCTTGTAGATATCTGCTGCGGTAATCCAGCCAAACTCCTTAGCTGTCGCAGTAAACTGTATACTATCTTTTAACCGAGCCACATAGCTTCCAGGTTGATCTGGTAGCACATACATGTAGCACCAGCCATCGTATGGATTTGTTCTGTTTTTGCTAAAAAGATATAAACTGTCTTGGTACCAAGCCATAGCCTCACAGTCAAAGTTAAGATCATTCGCAGCGGGCGGAAATGCCACTTGATTGGAAAAAGTAAATGAAATGGTATCCACCATCAGTTGATTCGTAAACACATTTTCGGGATTTACTGACTTATATATATTAAAGTCTTTTCGCTTATTTGCATTATTTCCAAAATCACCAATGTATAGATCTCCTACATCATCTTTTGTTAGGTCTTCCCAGTCCACATTAGAAGCATTTAGGATATCATACACGTTATATGAATTAGACGCAGTATCGTAACGATGTAGCTTAGGAGCATTACCTCCATCATTTACAAAATACAGAACCCCACCACCGTAATGCACCATTCCAGAGTTTTCTTGAAGATCATCGCTGAGAGTAGAAATCGTTCGCACAGTTTGAGCGGCAGCCTGACATAAACCAAAGACTGATATGCATAGGAATAGTATAAATCGCAGCTGAAGCACAGTCAATAATAACCAAGAACTCCGCAATAGCCAAACTATTAAGGGACATATCTTCTAAAATAGTACAAGAAACTGCGTTTATCTTCACCTGAACAAAACTTTACTCTTCATAGCCAAATACGCTGTATTATTGACTTTTAGCTCCTCCAAACGCTTCTGTAGTTCATAGTCATGGATTAACTATTTTTGCGTCGATTTTGAGCGGAACATTATACATCGTACCCACGCCTATAGGCAATCTAGGAGACATCACTTACCGAGCTATAGAAGTACTCTCACAGGTAGATGCTATACTAGCAGAGGATACCAGACAAACTAAAAAGCTACTTAACCACTATCAAGTAGAGAAAAAGCTTATCCCTTACCATCAGCACAATGAGCATAAGAATTTAAGTATGGTCATAGACAAGCTAAAGGATGGCGAAACCTTTGCTGTATGTACAGATGCGGGTATGCCTGGCATATCAGATCCTGGATTCTTACTTATACGCGAAGCGGTACAAGAGGGAATTAATGTAATCACACTGCCCGGTGCGGTGGCCGCAATCGTAGCATTGGTAAATAGTGGCCTACCGTGTGATACCTTTGTGTACGAAGGCTTTTTACCACATAAAAAAGGAAAACAAACCAAGATATTGAGTCTTGCAGAAGAAAAACGGACCACCATATTTTATGAGAGTCCGCACCGTATCATAAAAACCCTTACGATGATAAAGGAGCTACTCGGTGAGGAGCGCGGAGTTGTGATAGGAAGGGAATTGACCAAAAAATTTGAGGAGTACGTGCGCGGTACAGTAACCGAAGTTTTGGCACATTTAGAAACAAACGCACCCAAAGGAGAGTTTGTACTTTTAATAGCTGGAAATGAAAAATAGAAAACTAAAACTAGCCTTACTCACCGCACTACCCGCTATACTTTTTTGGCTAGCTTGGCCACCTAGAGATTTATTTTTCTTGAGTTTCGTCGCCTTTGTACCGCTCTTTATGCTCGAGCGAGAGACCACTGGCATTAAAGGTGGAGGTTGGCTCATCTACTTAGCATTGCTGCTTTGGAATGCTGCTATATCTTGGTGGGTGTGGAATGCAGAAGCTACCAGTAGTATCGTAATGATGACAGCCAACGCAGGTTTAATGTACTTGCCATGGCTAGGCTATCGCAAGGCAAAAAAAACGATGTCTGCAAGCAGGGCGTTTCTCGTATTCATAACACTTTGGTTGGCATTCGAATACTTGCATCTCAACTGGCAAATCACGTGGCCGTGGTTTACGCTCGGCAATATTTTTGCGAAGCACAATGAAGTAGTGCAATGGTACGAGATTACCGGAACCTTAGGAGGAAGTCTATGGGTGCTGTGGGCCAATGTACTGGTATACCAAACGGCAATAAAGACAGCTAAAAAATGGACCACCTGGCTAAAACCTGCATTAATGGTGATCGTTCCTATGTTGATATCCTTACCCTTTTATTTTTCTGCGTTTGAGCGCTTCTCCATGTACGAATCAGAAGAACAAGAAACACTACTCGTGCAACCCAACGTAGATCCCTACCTGAAGTTTGATGAGACCAACAAAGTAAGTAATCTCGTAAAAATGCTAGAAATGACGGAGAAGGAAATCACACCGAATACTCAATATGTGATATTGCCAGAAACTGCAGTAGTAGAATATGTAGACGAAGACTACCCCTATCAGTTTGCGAGTATGCGAATTTTACGTGAATTCGTACAAAAACATCCTCAAATACATCTCATAACTGGTATTTCAACCTATGATTTTTATGATCCAGGTGAACCAATGACAGAAACGAAACGCAAGACTGAATATGGTAAATTCTATGAAAGCTACAATACGGCTTTAGAGTTGGATAAAGCAGGAAAAATAAACTTCTATCATAAAAGTAAGCTAGTACCCGGAGCAGAGAAAATGCCATATCCTTTTCTTTTTGGATTCTTAGAATACTTCGCGTTAGACTTTGGTGGCATAACTGGTAGCTTGGGTAGCGACCTATATCCTACCGTTTTTGATGTCGGAGAAAAACCAAACCTCGCTCCGCTTATCTGCTATGAAAGCGTATTCCCCGGCCACGTCGCTGGATTTACTCGAAAAGGCGCAGAAATATTGCTCGTGATCACTAACGACGGCTGGTGGGAAGACACTGACGGATACAAACAGCATATGTACTATGCCTGTCTGCGTGCTATAGAAAACCGGAGAGAAGTGCTACGGAGTGCAAACACAGGTATCACCTGCCGTATAGACGCACTGGGACAACTACAGGAACGTACTGAGTGGTGGGAATCAGCAGTATTAAAAGTCAATACCCAAGGACATTCTGAGCTTACCTTCTACAGCCGATTTGGCGACTATATTGGTAGAATAGCTAGTTTTATTGGAGTATTTTTTATATTGGGGATGTTTGTGAAGAAAAAAAGTAAAATTGGAACTCAAGGTTAAAAACATAGGGCACAAATCGTACTCACAAGCACAAGCCATACAGCAAGAAGTGCACGCCCAAGTATTAGCTGGAGGAGAAGACACCCTCATTCTCTGTGAGCACCCACATGTATACACTTTTGGTAAAAGTGCCGATAGAAATAACCTACTTATCTCTCCAGAATTTCTGAAACGAATACGCGCTGAAGTGCACGAAACAGAGCGTGGTGGAGACATTACATACCATGGCCCTGGGCAATTGGTAGGCTACCCCATCATAAATCTCCGCAAGCACGGAGTAGGTATAAAAAAATACGTAGAAACACTAGAACTTAGTATTATTAATGCATTAGCTACTTTCAACATCACTGCCTATCAGATAGATGGACTGACAGGGATATGGGTAGGGCAAGAAGGTGATATAAAGCGTAAGATAGGAGCCATAGGCATACGTGTACGAAATGGAGTAAGTATGCATGGATTCGCTCTGAATGTGACTACAGACCTCTCCTATTTCAATCATATCGTGCCTTGTGGCATAGCAGACAAAGAAGTCACTTCTATTCATCTAGAGATTAATTCAGGCACGGTAACAGAGTTTGCCCAAGCCTTTCAAAATACTTTCCGAACTGAATGGCAGAAAGCGTTAACTTCGTAACCTCATTATTAATTTAATCAAAAAAATACTTCTCTGGACCATAGGAATCACCATTTCTGGTGCTGTTTTACTTGTATTATTTGCGTTGTATGGTAATTTCAGTGGCGGTGAGCGAGTAGGCAAGATTATAAAAATAAGTAAAAAAGGCTATGTTTTTAAAACATGGGAAGGTCAGCTGAATACCGGTGAAATTCAACAGGGAATCTGGGAATTTTCGGTCAAACCATCCGATGACAAGATTTTGAACGAACTGAGAGACGCCATGAGATCTGGCAGCCGAGTGGCCTTACATTATGATGAAAAATACGTATCTGTGCCTTTCTTAGGAGACACCAAAAACTTCATTACCGAAGTAGAAGTGTTGAAGGATTAGAAGATTCTTTTTTATTTTCGTTTGGATGAAAATATATCAACGACTCCCTAAGCTCTCAATTTTCACTTTTTTATGTTTACTAAAAAGTTATAATTCTTGTAAAAAGGACGAATCTGCATACCCTGACACCATAATTGGTAAATGATGTATTGACAAAGATGAAGAACAAGTCGTTGAGTTTTCTGAAGATGGAACAGGTCGGGGTTTACAAGATAATCAAATCTTTTCTAGAGAATCATTCACTTTCAAAATTGATGGTAAGATTTTAGATGTATTAGGCAAAAGCTACGAAATTGAGTTTATGAAAAACAATACGATTAAGTTGCAAACTTATCTTTACGCTTATTCCCAAGGCAATTATACAAAGTATACGCTTCACTACGTACTTACTAGAATCAAATAGCAGATTCCTACAACCTCCAATCCACCTTTTCATCCAAAAAAGCATTGGCTTTGCTGAACGGCTTGCTGCCAAAGAAGCAAGCTTTACCCCCTGCATATACTTCAGCTGCTGGATGAGGTGCTTTTAGAATGAGGTGCTTTGTTTCATCTATAAGACTTTCCTTTTTATGAGCAAATGCCCCCCATAGGATGAATACCACATTCTCTTTATGCCCAGAGATGTATTGTATCGTCTCATCGGTAAACGTCTCCCACCCTTTTCCTTTGTGTGCTCCAGGAGATTTTTGTTCTACGGTGAGTATAGTATTGAGCAAGAATACTCCGTTCTCCGCCCATTTTGTTAACTCTCCACTTGTGGGTATTTCTATGCCTTGATCAGCATTTAGTTCTTTGTAAATATTGCGAAGTGACGGAGGAATTTTATTTCCTTCTCGCACAGAAAAACACAGTCCGTGTGCTTGTCCTTCACCGTGGTAAGGGTCTTGCCCGAGAATGACTACTTTTATCTTATCTAGCGGAGTTAGCTCAAAAGCTTTGAATATTTCATCTTTTGGCGGATAGATGATTGCCCCTTCTTTTCTTCTACTTTCTAAATAGTCCTGCAGATTTTCGTAGTAGGGTTGTGCCATTTGGGAGGGCATAAAGGGTTGCCAAGAAGGTAACAAACAGTCATCCTGAGCGGAGTCGAAGGATGCACTGTTGGTAGCATCGGTTTCATTACTCTTTTCGTTCACACTTCGACTCCGCTCAGTATGACGAAAAGGCCCAGGCTCAGGACTAAGGTTTCTATGTGAGCTGGCATTATTACAAGCAGCAAGGACCTTCAACGCATCCCATTCACCTGTTATTATTGCTTCCTTCTTTTTCCTTGACCAACCTTTTATCTGTTTTTCTAATTCTTCAGCTTGATTAAAATCCGTGAGCTGAGTAGACCAGAGTAATTCGACCGGCCGTTTATTAGCTGTGTAGCTTCCTCTATTTTCTTCTGAATTATGCTCTAAAACTCGTCTATCCACATCATTAGTCATACCTGTGTAGTATGAGTTATCTGAGCATTGGACTATGTAGACGTAGAAGTATTTCACTATCCCCAAAGTTAATTTTTAAACGTATAAAATGAATTATGACCTTTTTTTTCACCCTTCGACTCCGCTCAGGTTGACGAAGAGAACCATGCCCAGTTCATCACTTCGTCCCTCTCAACTTAATCTCCGTATTGTACGGACTATTCGGAATCACATATTTCTTGTACATCCAAACGGCAGACCCTACAAACAAGGCTACAAACAGGAATAATATGAGTAGCTTAGCGAATTTATTTTTCATTTGATATCATAAAAAAGGAGCGAATAGCTTTTAAACACCACTCGCTCCTTTCTGTTCATTTCAGTACTATTATTCTCCTGGTTTTACAAAAGCATATTCCTCTGCAAATCTTAACATCTGCTCTACATATCCTTCTTCTTCTACCTTAAGGTCTGTAAAGTTCCCATCGGCATCCATTACTGGAACTAACTTAGGCTGCACAAAACCACTGTATGGAGCTAGATTCAAACTCTCGTAGCGATCTACTACTTCTTTGTGTAATGCTGCATCCACTTTTACACCGTAACCTTCTACAAGTACTTCTGCCGCCGCATAGTCCCCTTCAGACTTAATACGTTGTATTTCTTTCAATAGATCACCAAAAATTACTCTTAGCTTAGCATAATCATTTACTACAAAGTACGTTTTACCGTCTACTACTTTTTTCTCTATTACATTATCCGCGAGTCCTTTTTCATATGCCCAGCTCGCATTCAACTGGCGATTACGCATATGGTCTTCCTCTATGTTTTCGCCTTCATCTAATCTACGTAGTTGTAGCATCATACCGTTAGCTATGTAACTATCAAATTCTGCCATTCCCACTTCTAGGCTAGGAATTAGTCCTAGATCTACCAACTTCTGATCGTAGATATAGTACAGTGCTACTAAGTCTGCACGGGCTTCTTCTAGTGTATTACTGTAGTTTTTAAGTGTCTCCTTAGGAGTACCTATTCCTGGGTTAATTTTACCAGATGCGTGTCCGATTACTTCGTGCATCGCTGTGTGCATTTTACCACTGAGCTTACCATGCTCTTTGATTCGTGCTATAGTAGCTTCATCCAAATAAAATTCATTTAGCGAGCTAGTTCCACCCGCATCTGCATAGGCGGCGACTATATTACCTAAACTAACAGACTTACTACCAATGGTACTGCGTATCCAGTTGCTATTTGGAAGATTCACACCTATTGGCGTAGCTGGAGCGGCATCACCTGCTTCCATGGCTGCATCTATTACTCTGTAGCTCACACCTACTACTTTCTCTTTTTTGTGCTCATCCATAATAGAGCTATTGTCCTCAAAGTACTGCGCATTTTCACTCAATACAGCCATACGCTTACTTGCTTCTTTATCATTCACTTGAATGATTCCTTCAAACGCACCTTTAGTACCTATAGCATCTCCATAAACTTCTATAAAACCAAGTATGAAGTCTATCTCACCTTCTGTGCTATTCACCCAATTGATATTCGTAGCATCCCACTGATGTAGGTCACCCGTATTAAAGTATTCTGCTAACATTCCAATATGCTTGGCTTGAGCTTCGTTTTCTGCTACTCCTTCCGCTTTCTTGAGCCAATAGATCATCCTGTCCATGGCTCCTCCGTATAAACCTCCGCTTTTTATCGTAAGGTCTACCAATTTTCCGTCTTGTTTTATAAGTCTTGAATTTAATCCATACTCGATTGGTTTCTCTTCACCTGCTGTGCCTTGTGCGGCATAAAATGCAACAGCTTCTGCTTCTGTCACACCATCTCCATAGTGGTTATTAGCACTTAAAGCTACTTTATCTACTCCTTTGTCTTTTACTACTTTTTTTGCGTCTACCTTCGGGTCAAACATTACCGGCGTAAGCTTAGCTACCATCTCTTCAGGAGTCTCTCCTTCTAGTGCAGGCCACTCAGCATCTGGACTCTTTTCTATTAGCTCTGCAAAATATTCTTTGCTAAAGTCTGGTAAAAATTTCTTCTCAGCGTAGTGATGGTGAATACCATTGGAAAACCACACGCGCTTAAGGTATGTCTCAAAGTTTTTCCAATCTTCAGTCGTCTTATCACCCGTATAGCTTTTATAGATAGCCTCTAGTGTTCTTTTTATCTGAATATTGTGCTTGTAGTTTTGAGCATAGGTAATTTCTCTGCCACTTAGCGCTGCTTGACTAAGGTAGTATACCAATTCTTTTTGCTTGGTAGTAAGGTCATTAATACTACTCGCATCGTAGCTCAATATTTTGAGGTCTGCAAAACGATTTGGATCGCTTTCTTCTACGGCAGTTTTAGCTTCTTCTTTCGCCGGTTGATTACACGCTGCAAACGCTGCTGCGAATAGGAGTAATAGGAAATACTTTTTCATGTGTTTTTAAATCTTGGGTGGCGAAGATATGGAAAATGCCCAAAACTAACTAGACTCCTGACGGATGCTATGCGTTAGCTTACCTATAATTGGCTTTACCAATTGATAATTATGTGTGATGTACGACATAAATAAAGAGCAACCTTAATAGGTGTAGAATAATTGAGGTATCAATAGGCCTCCGCCTACTCACACTCCAAATTTCTTTTTTAAACCTTCTAGGTCTTCTACCACTTTGTCATTCAGCGGAATACCGTTTGTGTTGCGTTTTGCTTCTGTCAAATATTCTTTCTCCCCGGGCACATAAACTTGTTGGTTCTCTGTTACTCGTTTAGCCCCTTTAAAACTTTGAATCCAATGATCCATACTTTCTTTAAACTCTGAAGTATCTCTAAAACCTTCTATCTCCATGGCTCCTACAAAGTGACCTAAGCCTTTACCCGGAAGATTTGGAAGTAATGGTAAAAAACTAACAAATGGAGGA
>DNHN01000131.1 GCA_003485825.1 Bacteroidota bacterium
CCAGTACTTGCAGTGACTGCTACGGGCACCTTGTGGTCCTTGAGGTAAGTGATAAATTGATTAAGCGTGTAGGTCTTTCCTGCTCCTGCACTTCCTGTGAGGAATACATTCTTACCTGCTTTTAATATGGCTAATGCTTTTTCTTGAAACACGTTTCTTTAATTATTATTGGTTAATAGGCCTGTGTTGTTTTAATTATTGCCGTCAATGGGTTTAATTGTTCAGTTGACTCTTCATGAATGCTTTCGACGCAGTGAAACTCCCAAATTATCGCCGAAACACTTTTGCCACTTCTTCGTAGTTGCTGAGAAACTAGGTTTTCCTTTTTCATACCTACTAGATGTTGGTATATCTTTACAATGCTAATTGCAAACTGAAAACTGTTATCCCTTACTATATTCTCTTTCATTTAGAATTAGGAGCTTGATAAGCTCTTTATCACTTTCAATTTGGTGAATATAGTTAAAATGATTTTTCCTATCAAGATCCCACACAGCATTCCCACGATCACATCCCCTAGATAGTGTTTTCCTACATAAACTTGAGCAAATGAAATAATGCCCGCCCATGCATAGAATGCCCAGTTGAGATAGTTTTGACTACTTATTTTGGTAAAGAACCAAGTAAACATAACTGCCATTCCAAAATGATTCGTAGCGTGAGAGGAGATGAATCCATACTGACCACCACAATCGATAAGGTGACGCATGTATTGAGCTAAACTAGGCTCGTGACAAGGTCTGAGTCGCTCAAAGAAGGGTTTCATAAAACCAGCTGAAAACCGATCGCAAAGAGCTACCACTACCGCAGTAATTAAAATAATATAGATTCCACGTAGTTTGTACTTTTTTATGGCTAAAAAAGCAAAGAGTAGGTAGAGTGGGAGCCAAGTAAGCGGTTTACGGAGTAATGGTAAGATAAAATCAAAGACACCATTGGCTAGCCCATCATGGATAGCGATAAATAGTCGTTGGTCTATATCTATGAGTTGATCGATCACTTCTGCGCTACGAGAATAAGTCTAGGAGAGGATAGGGTGTCAAAAGACCCGAGATTATAGTCGCCAAATGTTTCCTTTAATGTAAACCCAACGTGCTCCAGCCATTGGGTGAAATCTTCTAATCTGAGTGCACTGACTTTTTCTTTGTGATAGTGCCATCCATCCTCTACTTCAAAGGCGATATGCTTGACTATTTTACCATCTGATAACTCGCGTTTAATGTGGAATTCGATGCCGTCTTTCATAGTGGTCTCCTTGTGGACTAGCTGATTTAACACGTAGTCGACATTCATGTAGTCGATCACTAACGTACCATTATCTTGGAGTCCATTATACAAGTGCGTCAAAGTAGTTAGGTGTTCTTCTTCCGTATTGAAGTAACCAAAACTGGTAAATAGATTTAGAATGTAATCGTACTTCTTTGGCAGCGGCTCTCTCATATCATGCTTATAGAAGTGGAGTTTATCGTTCTCGGACTCTTTAGCTTTTTTTATGCTATTGACACTATAATCACAACCTTCTACGGTATAGCCCATTTTATTCAGATGGATGCTATGTCTGCCTTTGCCGCAAGCTAGGTCCAGTATGAGGTCAGTAGCTCGAGGTACGAGGTGTTCTGCCAGCTTCTGTACAAAGTTTTCAGCTTCTGTATAATCTCTATCTTTGTACAACGAGTGATAATACTCACTGTCAAACCATGTTCCGAACCATTCGCTCATATGTGGGCAAATGTATGTTTGGTATAGTTAATTCAAGTAACAAATTGTAACCATGTAATGGGTAAGGCATAATTAACCGATTAAGAATGAGGGTTTAGAGTAAGTATGAATATTTTTTTTACTACTTGTGTAACATAATTTTAATACGTGCGTATTACAGACAATCGAATCAAATGACAACCGGCGAATACAATGAATGTGTGAAGCTATATTCTGATGGAATATTTCGCTTTATCCTGAAAAATATGCGGGATGAGTTTGAAGCAGAGAATATTATGCAAAACACTTTTGAAAAGCTTTGGGTTCGCATAGATAGTGTCGAAATGAAAACGGCGAAAGCCTACCTGTTTAAGATAGCGTATAATAATATGATAGATGTGATACGTAAAAATAAGAAACATACCGACCTAGAAAGTGCAGGACACGTAGCAAGTGATAGTTATGAGTATGACAACTTAATGGACTATGTAAATAAGGCGGTGAGTCAACTTCCTGAAAAGCAAAAAAGCGCACTCACACTCAGAGATTACGAAGGCCATGATTATAGGAGCATAGGAGACATAACGGGGATGAGTGAAAGTCAAGTAAAAGTAAACATCTTCAGAGCAAGAAAGTATATAAAGGAGTATATCAAAAAGTTGGAATTAATGATGTTATAAGCTTTAGACCAAACGCACAGTCAGACTAAAGTCTAATGTGCTAATGAAATAGATAAAGAAGAGGAAAAATGAAATTGAATAAAGAGAATTATGAGTTAGCGATGTTCGACTTGCTGGAAGGAAACTTCAGTGAGGAAGAAGAGCTGCTTATAATGGATCAGATAGAAGGAGACGAGTTTCTGTTTAGAGAATGGAAATTGTTTAAATCTACCGTACTTATAGCGGATAAAGAGGTAACCTTTCAGGGTAAGGCAAACTTGCTAAAAGAAGAGAAGATTGCTGTAATGCCCATGTATAGTAAGTGGATGGCTGTAGCAGCAAGTGTTACGATATTGGCAGCTGTCTTTATTTTTTGGCCCACGAGCACTCCACCTCAAGTGGCTACTTCCACAGAGATGAGTCCCCAAGAAAAAGAAGAGGTGCCAGCAGGTGTAGTGAACCCAGCAGACGAAATTGAAGAAATCGTAAAGGATGATGTTGAGCTAGCTAAAGTAGTTGTTCCAGAAAAGAAAGTCATTAAAGCATCTGTTGAAAGTAATGGCCGAGATAATTCAGAGCAATATGATGCGGCAACAAAAACATTAGCCCAAGAAGATGTTCAGATAAGTAAGGAAGAGACCAAGACGATAGTAGAAGATAAAATAGTAGAAGAGGTAAAAACGGAACTCATAGCGAAAGGGCTTACTACCACTAAGGAGGAACTTAAGGATGAGATAAAACTGCCCGCGGAGCCTAAGGATAACGTGATAGCTACTACAGATGATGCAATAGCAGTA
>DNHN01000195.1 GCA_003485825.1 Bacteroidota bacterium
TTCGTAGATCACCCTGAGTTCATAGAGCGGATAAATAAAATTGGAGCCACAGACACCAAACCTCTGATAAAAGAAGCCAATACTGCTCAGACTGCGATAGATTATGGTGTGGTAAGAAACAATGAGCGAAAGAACATTTACATTATCAATACCGGAAATACAGATTGGTCGGGTGTATCCGCCGCTACTACATCAGCTGCTAAACTCAAAGTAGTATCGTCTGCAAGTTCAGCTGCCGCAGGTGAAGCACTGCTTGTTGTAGTAGACTTCCTTGACCTCCCAAACGGAGACTATACAGATAACTTAATTTTAAATCTAAATGATGAAGCGGGTAAGACCATTACTATACCTGTTGCCTTTTCTATAGGTACTACGGGTTTAAAGGATATAGATAAAAATAAGGTACACGTAGCCTATAATGCGATTAGTCAAAAGATACTTTTAACTAATTTGCCCGAAGATGCAGTACAAGTGGAAGTCTGGACCTCTGGCGGGCAACAAATCTTATTAAACGATATATCGTCGGTGTTAACCGATATTCCATTCCATGGGCATCGTCAAGGTCTTTACTTCGTTGTAGTAAAAACTAAATCAGAGGCTTATACTGCCAAGATTCTAGTTTATTAAGTACAACAGATTAGTAAAAACCATATGCGATTTTTTAAAGTAGTTTTAGCCTCAGCTGTAGGATATTTATTAGCGGGTTTAGTTTTGTTTTTTGTCGTTTTTATGGCAATAACGGGCTTAGTGGCCAGTTCGAAACCTAAGGTAGAAGTGCCTAATAATGGTGTGCTGAATATGAAGCTGAACTATCCACTGCAAGATAAGGTAGCAAATAGCAGCCCGTTTGCAGTGCTAGCTACGCTAGATCCGAATACTCAGATGCCTATTGGCCTGAATGATATTCTCCATACGATAGAAAGTGCAAAGACGGACGACAAAATTAAAGGTGTAGTATTAGATTTCACTGCATTTTCATCTGGCTATGCTAAGCTAAGTGAGGTGAGAGCTAAACTAGAAGACTTTAAGAAGAGTGGGAAGTTTGTCTACGCATACGCAGACTATTATTATTTCCCAACCTATTACTTAGCGAGTGTAGCAGATAGCGTATTTGTAAATCCTGAAGGTGAAATGTCATTTACCGGTATGGTAGCTCAAGTGTCCTTTTTTGCAGGAGCATTAGAAAAATTAGGCGTAGAGATACAAGCGGTAAGAGCAGGTAAGTTTAAGGGAGCAGTAGAAGCCTATACGCGTAAGGATCTTAGTCCTGAGAATAGATTGCAGATAGAGACGTATATCAATTCTGTTTTTGATGAAACGCTGAAAGCCATCTCTGCATCTAGAGGTATCAGCATAGCACAGCTTAAAGCAGACGCAGATGAATTGAAACTTCGCTCAGTGGAGGATTTTAAAACTGCAGGATATATAGACGCTACAGTATACAGAGATCAGTTTTATTCTGCTATGAAGAAGCGTATGGGTGTAGCTGACGATACCAAAGTACCGCTTATCAGTGAGCAGAAATATGCACGTACACTAAGTACTCAAGGTAGTGGTTCAGACCGCATTGCGGTGGTGTATGCAGGAGGAGATATAGTAGGTGGTAAAGGAGACGGTACACAGATAGCAGCAGACGACATGGCGGCTACCCTGAAAAAAGTACGACTGGATGATAATATAAAGGCTGTAGTATTTCGAATAGACAGCCGCGGAGGAAGCTCGCTAGCCAGTGATATTATCTGGAGAGAAGCGAAGTTATTAGCCGCAGAAAAGCTACTTATCGTAAGTATGAGTGATGTAGCAGCTAGCGGTGGCTACTACATAGCTACTCCAGCGCGTAAGATTTTTGCGGAACCTACTACAGTGACTGGATCTATCGGTGTATTTGGACTGATACCCAATGCACAGAAATTACTAGAGGATAAAATGGGACTCACTTTTGAATATGTGGGTACAGGAGAGCATTCGGACATGGGTAGAATAGATAGACCGATGAAAGCAGAAGAAAGAGAGTATATAGAAAGTGTAATTGATAAGATTTATGATACGTTTCTTAGTCGTGTAGCGGAAGGTAGAAATATGACTAAGGAACAAGTGCACGAAATAGCTCAGGGAAGAGTGTGGACTGGTGTGATGGCCAAAGAAGTAGGCTTAGTGGATATACTCGGTGGATTAGAAGACGCTATAGCGTATGCAGCTAAAGAGGCTTCACTTACAGAATATAAGATTAGAGAATATCCGAAATTACAAGACCCTATTAATCTAATATTGGATAAAATGCAGGGTAATATTAGCGCTCAGCAGAAATTAATCGAACTGAGTAAGAACACGGGTTTTGAGCAGTACGTGAAACAACTGAATGACTTAGAGCGATGGGGTACTTCACATACAGTACAGGCTATTATGCCGTATGACATTACAGTAAAGAATTACTCGCTGAGGTAGACTTGCCTGACGAAAGCATCTCAAGATAGAGTGTAGCGATAGCTTTGTTCGTGTTTAGGTAGTCGTATTCTGATGATTTTTTGGGTCTTTAACGTTTTGTTAGTGAAATCACATATTTTAATCGAAAAGTCTGCCATTAAACCAAAAAAATCTGCCATTTTTGCAGTCAATTAATGGATTTACAACAAGTAAAACAACGATTTGGGATCATAGGAAACTCTGCAAAGCTGAATTATGCCTTGCAAACTGCAATGCGTGTGTCTCCTACAGAGCTAACCGTATATATACAGGGAGAGAGTGGAAGTGGTAAAGAGTCATTTTCTAAAATAATACATCAACTAAGTCCACGTAAGCATGGACCTTTTATAGCTATCAATTGTGAAGCATTGCCAGAAGGTACGATTAATTCAGAGCTCTTTGGTCATGATAAAGGTGCTTTTACTGGAGCGGTAGACAATAGGAAAGGGTATTTTGAAGCTGCTAATGGGGGGACAATATTCTTAGATGAGATAGGTGAGTTGCCCCTTGAA
>DNHN01000173.1:0-3233 GCA_003485825.1 Bacteroidota bacterium
CCTACAAGTAGACCTACTACTATAACTACTACATTCCCGACTACTTACCCAACTACTTACCTAACAGAGTATGGTCCTACTAGTATACCTACTGTTTATGTTACTACATTCCCGACAACAATTCAAACCAGTACGCCTACTACTAGACCAACTACTTACCCAACAACGGCAACTACAAGTAGCCCCACAAGCAACCTAACAGGATAAAAAGAGGATAAATAATGTTATTTGCAAAAGTATATTATGAGGAAGTTATAGAGTTCCCTGTAAATGAAAGAAAGTTACGAGAAACTCTAAGTCATATGTCTTTACCTAAAGATATAACTGATGAGCATCTTGAAGGAACAGGCTATGTAGTCATAGGTCCTTGGAGCTCTTTTGAACAGCCTGAGGAAACAGAGACTCACGTAGTTAGATTAGACACTCCAATTAAAACAGATTTAGGGTGGGAAAGAACTTGGCTATTAAAAGAAGTTCCTGAAGACCATAAGCCTCACAGACGCAGGTTTAAATTAAAACAAATTCGAGCAAAAAGAGATGTCCTAATGGAAAGAGCCGATAAACTAGTTCAAAGGTATAATAGAGAAGTCAGATTAGGGCTACCAATAACTTTTTCAATAGAAAGAATAGATACTTATATGCAAGCACTAGCAGATATAACAAGTGCAGAAAACCTTTATAATATTACATGGCCGGAGCTATAAAAAATGAGATTTGCAAATGTATTAATGTCATCACCAGAGACCCATAAAGATCGACTAGCAGATATGGTGACTAGATCAGATAGAAATAAATGGGCAGAAAGCATGGAGCTCTTAGTAAGGCAGAAATGTCCTTTTCCTACAAGCTATGATGTAGCTGCAACTCAAGGAACTGCATTTGCAGAATTTACTTATACTGAGTTTGCAGGGGGTATTTTTATAACTACTCAATCAATAGATATAAACTCTAGAATATCAAAACTATCCGCTGAAGAGGGGGGAAATACTGAAGGTATTGAAGAGAATTGGGTTAAAATAATTAAAGATAAGTATGAGTTACACAGAGAGCCTGAAGAAGATTTTGAGTACCCTGAAGCAGTTTGTTTTACTCCCGCTAATAATGCTTTTGACTTAATGAGTTGGGAAATTATGTGTAGAGCTTCCCATGATAATAATGATTTACGAATTAAGCCGCACCCTTTATGCGACGGTGAGGGTGTAATGGAAATGGTAAAAAGAGTAGGGTGGAATAAAATAATTCCTAGAACTCACTCTGGAATGGACTACTTACTCAATTGTAGTGAAGCATGGACTACTTCTTGTAGTGAGCTTACAATAATAGGGGCTCTTATAGGTAAGCGAGTTCATAATATGGGAAACTTTTTCCACGAAGCAGATGGTGCTTATTACCCTTTAACTAGGGCAATTTTTGCTTCCGAGAATCAAAAAGAGACAACACTAAATCTAGCGGCCTGTGAATATTCTGGACTTATATTTCCTTGGCAGTCAGAAGAAGAAATAGACAGACGTATAACTAAGTTTTATGCAAAAGCACTAGAGCTTAGAGAAGTATACGCTCCTCTTTATGTAAAATACCCTAGAAAGAGATAGAGGCTTTTAAAATGAAAATGACTATGAGAAGTGGAGAGGTTGGCAAACGAATAGCAATTTGCAAAGAATGCCCTGAATTAAATAAATTAAACTTTTGCAGACAGTGCGGGTGTTTTATGCCTGCAAAAGTTAGGATACCTCAAGTATCTTGTCCTTTGTTAAAATGGGACTCAATGAACGTCGAGGATAGTAAAGATAAAATACCTGTAAAAGATATAACAGAAGAATAACCTTAAATCAAATACTAAAAAAGGATTGCACTAGTGAATAGCACTGCAAAACACTTTGAAGACAACAGATACGTCTACATACCACAACTAGTTACTCAACAAGAGTGTAAAGAATTAACAGATTATATGTTCACCTTAGAAAAAGAAGGTAAACTAGAGAAAGACCCTCAATGCCCTCTTTCGGGGGCTGTCTATGGAGATAAACTATTCGATAATTTACTAGAAAGGCTTGTGGAGCCGCTTTCTAGGCATTTGGAAATAGATCTCCTTCCTACCTATACATATGCTAGACTTTATAAACCTGGTGAAGTATTAGAAAGGCACTCCGACCGTCCTTCTTGTGAAATATCTGGTACTATGACTCTTGGATTTGATCCAAATACTGGCGTATGGCCTATATTCTTTGGTAAGGATAAAGATGACCATGTAGGGCATGCTGTGTCTATTAATCCAGGGGATTTAGTAATGTACAGAGGTACTGAGCTTCCTCATTGGAGACCTACATTTAAAGGAGATTGGCAAGTTCAAGTATTTTTTCACTATGTAGATGCGAAAGGGCCGTATAAAGATCACAAATATGACAATAGAGAATCTTTAGGTCTTCCAAAACCTATAGATAAACCTGAAGGAAGACTAATACAATTTAGTTATTTTAATCAAGGAAGATTGATAGGGTTACAAGATGGGGTAAATCCTCTGCCTATTGGTTTCTGCAGCACGTTTAATCCCGATTTAGCATTTACCCCAGAAGAATGCGAAAGAATAAAAAACATAGGAAGAGGGTCTCATCCAACTAAAGCAAGTATAGGAGACGAGTCAAATAGTAAAGTAGATACGAGTGTAAGGTCTGTAAATCAATATGAAATAAGTTTACACGATGAAAGTAATGGTTGGATCTTTGATAAGATAGGATTTGCAGTAGCAGTAGCTAATACCGAATATTTCAAGTTCAACTTATTAGGAATCATACATCACATAGAATTACTACAATATACTGACACTGATAAAGGTCATTATGACTGGCACGTAGATATAGGGGGAGAATCTGCCGCTACTCGCAAGATTTCAGTTTCCGTACCTCTTAGCAATTTTTCTGATTATGAAGGAGGAGTTTTAGAGTTTAATAATGGGGGAAGTAACATTCCGGCTATAGATGAACAAGGAGCTATCTGTATGTTCCCTAGTTATATGCTTCATAGGGTAACTCCTGTAACTAAGGGAGAAAGATGGGTAATGGTACTTTGGATACACGGATCTGATAGGTTTAAGTAATAAAAAAGGGGCTTAGCGCCCCTTTCTTTTATTTGAATATATCTTGCCAGTTTCCTGTAGTACTCGCTTTTGAGTACTCAGTGGCTCGATTCTCAAAGAAGTTAGTATGTTCAACCCCGTTGAGCATATAGTCTAACCA
>DNHN01000173.1:3252-3911 GCA_003485825.1 Bacteroidota bacterium
TGGAATATTTTCTTCATGCCTAGACCTAGTAATCTTCGATCTGCGATAAAACGAATATAAGACTTGACTTCTTCTGGAGTTAAGTCAGGTACATCTGCACCCTCAAAACAAAGATCAATAAACGCATCTTCCAACTCTACAGTACGCTCTGCAGCGCAGTAGATTTCATACTTCAATTCATCGTTCCACAACTCTGGATTCTCTTGAATAAAAGTACGGAAAAGCTGACTCATGCCTTCTACGTGAAGACTTTCATCTCGAATCGACCAAGTAACAATCTGACCCATACCTTTCATAAGGTTGTGACGAGGAAAGTTAAGAAGAATCGCAAAACTGCTAAAGAGCTGTACTCCCTCTGTAAAACCTGAGTAAATAGCCATAGTCTTTGCTATGTCCATTTTTGTACTCATACCAAAGTTAGCAAGATGCTCATGTTTATCTAGCATCTCTTTATGCTCATAAAACTTCTGATACTCATCGTCATCAAAGCCAAGAGTCTCTAGTAGTAGAGAGTACGCTTCTTGGTGTACAGCTTCCATTGCTGCAAAAGCAGACAACATCATTCGTACTTCAGGCTGCTTAAATGTGGGCAGATAATGAGTAGCATAACCACAGCATACATCTACATCCGCCTGAGTAAAGAAACGAAATATCTGATT
>DNHN01000173.1:4041-5410 GCA_003485825.1 Bacteroidota bacterium
TAAACAAGCGCCTTCGTCGATTGTTTCGAAAATATACTGCCTTAGTGCTTCTACTGATACGTTTTCAGCACGCTTTAATGCTTCGCTTCGCAAATAGTAAAGAGTCTTTACTTTTTGCTTCCAAGCCATCATGTGTACTGCATGAAGTTCTTGCTTCGATACATTTCCAGCAAAGAATAGGTTTAATGACTGAGCTTGACAAATTTCTTTCTGCCTATCTGCCGCCATATCGATAACCCATCGCTGATCTATCTCTACCGCTGTCTTAAACACATCTTTTGTCCAATCATCTAGAAAGTCTAGGTGCGCTACTGAACCATTAGCGGTAGTAATGCTCTTCCAAACTTCTTCGGTATTGTGTCCTATCTCATCCAAGTGATGCTCTAGATACTCATTCTTCATGAGCGAAGAGCCTGTTTTAGTTTTCTGTACATATGCATTAGCACGGTAGGGTTCAATACTTGGGCTAGTATTACCACAAATAATACTACTAGAAGCATTAGGAGCGATAGCCAATAAATGAGCATTGCGAACACCATGGCCAACTCCGTCCGGACACTCACCACGCTCTTTTGCAAGAAGTTCAGTAGCACGTTTTGCCTCCGATTTAATATGCTTAAACATTTGCATATTCCTGCCCTTTGCCATTGCACTCTCAAAAGCAATATTATGTCTTTGTAAGTGTGCATGAAAACCCATAGCTCCAAGGCCTATGCTTCTTTCTCTAAAGGCACTAAACTTG
This sequence comes from Bacteroidota bacterium, assembly GCA_003485825.1. Taxonomy (GTDB): domain Bacteria; phylum Bacteroidota; class Bacteroidia; order NS11-12g; family UBA9320; genus UBA9320. The sequence goes on from DNHN01000173.1 coordinate 4,784, forward strand.
GCTTTTTCTAGCTCATCTGGGGCGTGTGTAATAAAATGTGTCAATACATTATCTAGCATTCTTACTAAGTCTGGTATAAAGCGCGGATCATCTCTCCACTCGTCATATTCTTCCAGATTTACACTTGACAAACAACAAACCGCAGTACGATCTTTATCTGTCGCAAGTGTAATTTCAGAACAAAGATTTGATTGACGTGCTACTAATCCGAGCTCTTTTTGGAACGAGGGTAACGCATCTTGTACAGTATCGCCAAACATAATGTAAGGCTCGCCTGTTTCAACACGATTTTGAATAAGTTTTACCCAGAGTGCCTTTGCAGATACAGTCTTAGTAACTCGCTTACTGTTTGGGTCAATTAAGTCCCAAGAGTCGTCAAATCCTTCAATTCGAGTAGCATTTTCGATAATTTCCATAAATTTATCACTAATTACTACACCGTGATGCAGATTAATAGACTTACGGTTAATATCTCCGCCAGTAGGCTTGCGAATATCTAGAAACTCTTCAATCTCTGGATGTCCCATATCGAGATAAGCAGCATAACTACCTCGACGAGTAACTCCTTGAGAGAATGCTAGCATCTCTGCGTCGACTACCTTGAGAAAGGGTATCACTCCCGTACTT
>DNHN01000027.1 GCA_003485825.1 Bacteroidota bacterium
CCATTGGGAAGCTTATTAATAAACTCATAATTCATATATCCACCCAATAGATGCGAGGCTTTAGCTTCTTGTCTCAAGGAAAAGAAGATAACCAGTAAAAGCGATATTTTTAAAAATTTATACAAGGATTACAGACATCACAAAAATATAGTACAATTTATGATAAAACGCGCTATCGGAACCAATAGTTTCCTTGGGGCATTTAATCTTTCAATAAATGACTCACAAATGATGCCAAAGTAGGAAAGGTGAAGTCTTGATTATCAAATGAAAACTGAGGGTTCTCTATTCTTACTTTTAATAGCCCCACGGTATCCGCTAGCTTCATATCTCCTGGAGAGTCTCCTACCATGATTGCCTTGGAAAAATCAATGTCATTAAAATACTCCTTGGCCATCAAAAGCATTCCATTACTTGGTTTTCTCCAAGCATGGTCTTCTGTTTTCAGGTACGGAGCAAAGAATGCTGCGTCAAACCAGGCTATCCCTTGTGATTTAAGTGCAAGGTATAACTTCAGATGTACATCCTCCAAATCCCTTTCACTCATAAGCTCTCGGCCTACTCCCTGCTGGTTAGTCACTAAGACCACTCGCTTAAATAAACCTATTAGACTGGACATCGACTGTACAATATCCTCTACCAACACAAGGTCATCCGCCTTGCGGGCATAATCGTCCACTATAGGAAGATTTAATACACCGTCTCTATCTAGAAAGAGTGTATACTCTGAGAGTACATCAGTATGAGGTAAAGATGGTTTGTGCTCTTTCATAATCTGCTGGAATTCCTATATCTATAAACAAGCCGCTGGCGATATAGCCACTGAGTTCTCCTTGACTCACTTGCACTTGCAGTACTTCTTCTTCAAAAGAGAATTTCTCTTTCTGTGGCATAAGTTCTGAGAACGATTTATCTACCCAATAGACACCACCATTGATGAGGCCTGTAGGTAATCCCACTTGCTTTTCTTGGAACCTAACCAATTGGTTTCCTTCCAGTAGAACTGTACCATACCTGTCAGGATGCTCCATCTGCTTTAGGGCTAATGTGCAGCGACCTTCGGCTTCTTGGTGGACTTGCCACATCTCTTCCAGGTTGATATCAAAATACGTATCTCCATTTAGGATAATAGCGGAGTCCATTTCTATATGGTTCATCGCTAAGGCTATACCTCCTCCCGTTCCTAGCGGTTCTTTCTCTATGGAATAAACCAATGGCACACCCTTGTACTCATGGCCATAATACTCCTCTATCTTTTCATACTTATGCCCAACGGCTAAGATGATACGGTGTATACTTTTTAGCGGAAGACCGTTCAAAATATGATCTAAAAACGGTTTGCCAGCCACGGGAGCCATAGGCTTGGGGACGTCACTAACTACAGATGCTAGGCGGGTACCGAGGCCTCCTGCTAGTATGATCACATCTACTTTCATTCAGTTACAATATACGAATAAAGTCCTTCTCTAGTAAAATGATAGTTCTGTGCTTTAACTCCAAAAGGCTCTAAACTTTTGATCAGTTTAACACGCGAAACCTGAGGGCAGTAAAAAAAGAAATAACCGCCTCCCCCTGCTCCACTAATTTTGCCACCTGTGGCACCATTTTGCATAGCTGTAGCATATATTTTGTCTATTTCCGGATTACTGATTCCCTCAGCCATTTTTTTCTTGGATTCCCATCCCGAGTGCATTACCTCACCGATTGCATTGGTATTGCCCATCAGTATTGCTTCTTTCATACGTATGCTTTGTGCTTTGAGGTTGTGCGTGGCTTCTATGGCAGATGCATTGCTGTCGTTGATATTCTGGGTTTGTTTCTCAATTATTTTTGCAGACTCTCTGCTTGTTCCCATATAGAATAACACCAAGTTATGTTCTAACTCAGCTGCGTATCGCTGCTTTATACGTAGAGGATTTACAATTACTTTATCGTCTTTGTGAAACTCCATAAAATTAAAGCCTCCAAACGTAGCTGCATACTGATCCTGCCTCCCTCCTGCTAGGCCCAAATCTACGCGTTCTATCTCATACGCTAAGTGTGCGATATCGTACTCTCCTAACGGAATATTTTGCCATTCTGCAAAAGCCCCTAATATACTCACTACCAATGTACTACTACTACCTAATCCAGAACCTGGAGGAGCATCTACCCGCGTATATATTTCAAACGATAGTGGTTTTTTAACAAACTGCTTCACGACCCTATTGTATACCCCTTTGAGCAAAGCTAATTTACCGGTAGTATCTAAGTACGCTGTGGAGTCTAGCGTCTCAGACTCTTCCATATCTTGAGCTTCTAGGTATATTTTACCGTTATCTGTAGGGATAATGGTGGTATGTGCGTACATATTGATCGTCGCATTAAGGATAGACCCACCATGCAGATCTGCATAGGGGCTCACATCTGTACCACCGCCAGCTAAACCCAATCTTAAAGGTGCTTTACTTCTGATAATCATTGGGACAAAAATAAGCGGTATGAACGCTTATTTATAAACGTATTCAAGTTTTAGCTTGATACGCTCTCCAGTTAGATGAGAACGACCCCTCCTCTTTACTCCTATTGGCTTTGTATAGGTGAATGTGCTTAACACAACCGCACCAAAAAGAATACCCGCTAGTGACTGGCGTATAGGAATGGGCTGGAGAGATCCCCATATAAAAAAAGATCAGTGTAAAACCAAGCTTTGGTAGAGGCAACAGAAACATCATCCAACTTATAGATGTACCTATTTGATAACTGCTCCGTGATGTATAACTAAACACATAGAAATGGTTTATTATGGGTAAATAAGAATACCATTGTATCAAACAATAGAAACACGAACTCAAAAAACCGTAAAGCCATCTTACTAAGTCTCTCAATTATTTTTATTCTTAGTTTTCAATCGTGCAAGGATAATGATGAAATTTCGGAACCAAATGATTCGAAAATTGAAATGCTATGCGCATCTAATTGGAGGTTTACAGCATTAACCGTTAATCCTGCAATAGATTTTGGTGATGGGAATCTAGTCTCAGATATATTTGCCATTCTAGATGCATGTGGAACAGACGACATCTCAAAATACAACACAGACATGAGTGGAATGTATAGCGCTGGAGCGACAAAATGTGATCCTAGTGACCCTGATACTGGAAGTTTTACATGGAGTATTAGCTCAGATGGGAACACCTTTACGGAAGAGGATGAAATCTATAACATCAAAGAAATCAGCAATTCAATATTTGTTAGAACTACAATAGTCTTAGGTGATAGTATCGGTCAATAACCTGGCGTTAATTACACCTATACTTTTACTATGGAGCATTAAATACAATTAATGCTCTTGCTTCTAATACTTTGCTAACTACTGATCAAAAAAGACTAGACTGAGAGAATTATTTTGCCATGATAGTAAAACATTTACCTAAAATTTTACTTTATTATCTCGTGCTTGTAGTAGCAATTGTTGCCACTCTTTTGGCAATAGAGGGTTTAACTATTTATCGCTTTGATGCTCAACTTGGCTTGGCAATTGTTATGTGGGGAATAATAGATTTTGTGGGACTGCTAGCTGTTCTACTAATGGGTATGCTTTTTAAGTCTATACTGAAGAAACTAAAGATTTAAATTTTAAGTATACTAAAAAGAGGACCTGGCTTTTGCCAGATCCTCTTTTCAATGTAGCTCACGCTAATTTATTACCGAAAATAGCTTTATATGATGTAAATATGCTAAACATAAACGAGTCAAATAGAATACCCTTTACTGACTGGCGTATAGGAATGGAGAGATCGGTCTTCTTAAAAGACGATAATATTTATTTAGGTCTAAACCTTAGCTCTTCTATGTCCCTAATCTCACTTGTTCAATTTTAACAGTAGTGAGATCACCAATAAAACAAATGGACTGCCGTGCAGTGCAAGGTCAAACCAATCCATCGGCGTCATTCCGTGGGCACCTCCTAGCAGCCATTCCACCTTTCCAAATATATGAGGCTCAGGAAAAAATGGAGCTAAGCCCAAGGTTAACGATGCGAAAAAAAATAGGCGCGTATTCTTTTTAATAAATTGCATGGCAAATACTTTTTGAGTTAGCCTAAAATTAGGTGTTTGATTGCGGCAACTGTATTCCTTTGGTTAAAATGGTTACACCCATTACCACTAACCATAGCGCTTTAATATGAAATAAAGGCTTGTAAACTTCAAAATTGACTGGTATAAACAGAATTACACACATAGCAACTAGGCCAAATAATATGGTAAACCAACCTAACCAAGATGATACAATTTTCCATTTCACCAATGCGGCACCGAGTATCATAAACCCTACACCAGAGAAAATCCTTCCAAAACGAATAAAGCAAGTTACGTACTGGTTGGTAGACAAGATGCTATTTAAATATATACTCAGTTCCTCTGGACTCATACCTGCTGTTCTTCCTACTCCTTCAGCCCCAAAGTTATAAAAGAATGCAGAAGCAATAGCTAACGTAAACGTTCCAATAATAATCATACCTGCTCCAGGAATAACGAGGACTCGATGTGGTCTAAGCGAAGTCATAGAGACAAATGCAAAGATGGCCACACCCATAGTGACCCATCCAAAAATATGTACTCGGTACATCCAAATCCAAAACCACACATTTTTACCTATTTCAGCAAAATCACCAGCTTCTATATATTCTCCTATGTGATGCGGCATTATCATCCACCCCAACCATAGCAATAAAGCTCCTATAATAAATGTCCACCCCGTGAATGAAGTCTCAAAATCTTTTTTTGTAACGTACATGTTCTTTTATTTTTTTTATGTCTACAGCCTACAATGTTAGAGCCATAAGAATTGTTTTATGTAACAAACGTTACTTAGACCGAAGTCCTCTCGAGTTAAATTGCACTGTTTTTAATCGCATAACAACTCATTACTCAATCAATTGAAAAGAAAAGAATTTATAAAAAAAGCCGCTCTAAGTTCTTTTGCGGTGCTTTTGGGGACTGATATCGTATTTGGTTCTAAAATATTGAAAGGCTACACCCCCATTGCTTTACAAGGTCCCGACGACCCTTTTACCTTATTTAAAAAGGACAAAGGAATGGTGGTATTAAATGATAAGCCATGGAATATTGAAGCACAAGCGCATTTGTTAAATGATGATATAACTCCTAACGCTTCTATGTTTATCCGAAATAATGGTTTAGTACCAGAAGGAATAGATGCGAACACATGGACACTTACTATAGATGGCGAATCAGCAGCTATTCAAAAAACATACACTTTAGCAGAGTTAAAATCTAAATTTAAGCATTACACCTATCAATTAGCTATAGAATGTGGCGGAAATGGTCGTAATGAGTTTGATCCACCGGCAAAAGGGAACCAATGGACCGTAGGTGCAGTGCATTGCGCCAGTTGGACGGGGGTTCGACTAAAAGATATATTGGAAGATGTTGGTATTAAAAGCAATGCCGTTTACATTGGTTTCCACGGAGTGGACAAGCACTTGAGCAGAGACCCAAAGAAGGAGCCCATCTCTAGAGGGTGTCCTATGGCTAAGGCTATGCAAGACGAGACATTACTGGCATTCAAAATGAATGGAAAGGATATTCCTTTGGTTCACGGTTTTCCATTGCGATTAGTTGCAGGTGGCTGGCCAGCATCCGTTTCTGGTAAATGGGTCAATAGAATAAGTGTTAGAAACAAAGTTCACGACGGCACAAAAATGGAAGGTGCATACAAAGTGCCGTGCAATCCTGTAGCTCCAGGAGAAAAAGTAAAAGAGGAGGATATGTGTATTATAGAGTCTATGCCTGTAAAATCGCTTATCACTTCTCCAAAAACAGGTGCCATTATTAGTGGGAAATCCTTAAAAATACGAGGCCATGCTTGGGCAGGTGAATTAGAAGTAGCTAAAATGGAATATTCTATTGACTTTGGTTCTACTTGGACCTCTTGTCCTATCGGTAAACCAGCAAACCGACTGGCATGGCAGCATTTTTCTGCCACCGTACAATTTCCTAAATCAGGATATTACGAAATATGGGCAAGAGCTACAGATAGCAGAGGTCTTGCACAACCTATGTTATTGCCAGGGTGGAATCCAAAAGGATACTTGAATAATGCTTGCCATAGAATTGCCATAAAAGTAAAATAAATGGAGTCTAATTTTCCTACCAGTTTACGAATTGTAATCATAAGGGCTATGCTAAAGCTAGCAGGTCTCTTATTATTAATTCTCATTGCAGGAGGAGTATACTTGATTAGAGATATACACTTGAAAAATGCTGCCTACGAAGCAAGTATAGCTAAGACGGTAGTAGAAGATACATTCAATGAAGAAGAATGGGATAAAATAGAGAATGGCATCCACGTTAGAACTGGACTTATAGACGCCGAGGGTCTTATGACTGTAGTATCTAATTGTACTAGTTGTCACTCTGCTAAGCTTATCACACAAAACAGGATGAGTGCTGAGCGGTGGAATGAGACCATTAAATGGATGCAGAAAACCCAAGGTCTTTGGGAGTTAGGGGGAAATCAGGAAATAATCGTCAATTATCTGGTGACTAACTATCCGTCCAAAAAGAAGGGAAGACGAATGATATTAGAGAATATAGAATGGTATGAGCTGGAAAATTAGCCTTTTTATAGCAATACTAAGTTTGTGTGCTTGTGAACAACGCAAGGCAGCCACTTCACATACATCGGTTTCATCACCTTATTTAATTACTGCTGAAGAACTCCAGGAAGCATATCAAAACGAAACCATTAAACTAATAGACTTCAGAACCAAGGAAAACTACAGCAATGGTCATTTACCAGGGGCATTGCACCTGAGTAGAGCCGATATAGAAGACAGTACATACGCTTATACGGGTATGATGGCTAGCTTGTCTCAAATTGAACGGCTATTTAGTTACCTAGGAATAAAAACAGAGGATACCATCGTGATATATGATGATGTCGGACTATGCAACGCCTCTAGACTTTGGTGGATTTTGCAGAATTACAACTACAAAAATCTAAAAATGCTACACGGTGGGATCTCTGCTTGGGAGTCTGTCGGTGGGAAGCTGAGTATTGAAATACCAGCCTCAGAAAAAAGCGACTTTAAACTTGGTAAACCCTTGATGCAATTCTACGTATCAAAAGAAGATGTACTAAAGGCTTTAAATGACAAAACTATTGTTTTAGATACCCGAACAATTGATGAGTACGTCGCAAAAAAGCAAAAGAAAGGAGCTACAAAAGCAGGAAGAATTCCTAAAAGTATACATATAGATTGGGCAGAGGCTATAAACTACGCTAGTGACAAATGTTTTAAGTCTAAAGAAGATCTCGAAGCAATTTATGGGCGCATGGGTGCAGATAAAAAAGACCCCATAATCGTATATTGCCATAGCGGTGTACGATCTGCACACACCACTTTTGTTTTAACTCAATTATTAGGTTATGAAAATGTAAAAAACTACGATGGTTCCTGGACAGAGTGGAGCTATTTAGACGGTTTACCTTTTGAAACGGATAGTATAACAACAACAAACAATTTATAATATGAATAAATATTTAGATGCATTTATCAATGCTTTTACCGGGACAGTAGATTGGACTTGGAAGTCAATAACTTTCGAAGTGCCTTTGTACACAAATTATTTTTGGGGGCTTATTATTCTGTCTCTCATCGTCTGGCTATTGGAAATAGCTTTCCCCTGGAGAAAAAATCAGTCTATAACACGAAAGGACTTTTGGTTAGATGGATTTTACATGTTCTTTAACTTCTTTATTTTCTCCATAATAATTAGTGGGTTTTATAAAGTTTTAGGCATTGCGTTTGGAGAATTTAACATTACGTCAAAGAGCCTTGCATTAATTAATATTTCAGATTGGCCTTCATGGCTTCAATTATTTGTTTTCTTTATCATTCTAGACTTCGTTCAGTGGTTTACACATGTTTTACTTCACAAATATCCTTTTCTATGGAAATTCCACAAAGTACACCATAGCGTAAAGGAAATGGGTTTTGCGGCACATTTACGGTACCACTGGATGGAGAATGTATTTTACAAACCACTCAAGACATTTGGGGTTATGATTATAGGTGGATTTGAACCAGAACAAGCATATATTGTTCACTTCATCACTATAGCCATTGGGCACTTGAATCATGCTAATATCAAAATTAGTTGGGGTCCACTTAGGTACATATTTAACAATCCGGTAATGCACCTTTACCATCATGCGTATACCTTACCAGAAGGCGAATATGGCATCAACTACGGTATTAGCCTTAGTCTTTGGGACTATATTTTCAAAACGGCCTATGTGCCTGAAGATAGTGGAACTATAGAAATTGGTTTCCCAGGAGACGATAAATTTCCGCAAGATTTCATAGGTCAAAACCTGTATGGTTTTGGGAAGGATAAAACCTAATCAAAAGGCAGACACTGTCAAGAACTTAAAACCTACTTAGCTAACTTGTTAAGTAGGTTTTTTTATTGTTAACATTTTCGCGATATACTTCATAGAAGAAAACAGCATAAACAGCACTATATTCTACCAGTAAGAGCCATGTATTCTCTTGATAGATAGTAGTTGAATACGAAAAATAGCTAAGGAAAATAGTAAAACTCCATACCACTGTAAATTTGTAATTAGTGAATACAGATAACACTAACGGTGTGGCCAAATACCATGGATGCACGGTCGTAGTCGTAAAGAAATAAAATGCCATAACAAATAGCATCGTATGCATTAATCCAATTGTTCTAACATTCCTTTTTAGTGTGGCTGACACAAGTACGAATAGCAGCACTGAAACAGACAGTACTTTGCCAATAATCGCAATCTCATTGTATCCGCTAAACGCATAGCCTATCGACCTTAGTATATAATATACACTTGCATTAAACTCGAACTTTCGAAACCAAAGGGCTACTGTATCCGTATAGTGATGCACAAATTCCATTGAAAAAAATGGAGCAAATGTCACTACTACGACGCCAAGAACTATAACGCAAAATAGTACCCAGTTCTTCAGTCCTAGCTTTTTATAAAAAAGTGGTAAAAAAATAAGAGGAAGTAATTTTATGGAAACAGAAAACGCTAACATACACGCCGCCAGCTGCCATCTATTCTTTTGGATTAAATACAGACTTAGCACCAGGAAAAATAACATTACCGCCTCAAAATGTAAATTGCCCGTAAGTTCGATAATAATAAAGGGGTTAAGGAAGTAGTAGAACATACGGTAAGTTGCAATATTGAGCTCTTTCAATAACTTAATTCCAAACCAAACTATACCCATATCTGCCAGAATAACCATCAATCTCATCACCACTACTGAGCCTAAAATACTGTCACAAAAGAACCACGATGCTACTAAAAAACAGAGTTGATTTATCGGCGGGTAATTGGTATGATTACCGGCACTTAGCGGCCCCATTCCATCGTACAATACCTGCGCTTGAGCAATGGGATATTGACCGGCATCTATAAACGACGCTGGGGTGAAGAGGTAAACATTAAACCCTTCTAACAAGAGTTTCCCGTCCCAAATAAACCTGTAAAAATCTTGAGATAAATTTGGGATTGCAAAAAGAAAGACCAACCTAAAAATAATACCGAGTGCAACCAGCAGTTTCGTATTTTCCTTATACTTTGAAATAAGAAAATACGAAACAATAAACAGAATAGTATAGCATCCAAAAAGCGCTAATACATCAGATCTATTATATAAATACCCAAAAAGAAAATAAACCACTCCCCCGACTACAACAAGTAGTGAAAGCAGGTATTTCTCTATGTTTTTTGCCAAAATTTACAAGAATATATTTACGAACGCATGTGTATTCTTCAACTAAACTTAGCTGAAATAGATTTTATAAAGGTAAAACCAAAACCAATGAACAGCATTAAGTGAAAAGGCAAAAATCCGTAATCTCCATTGACCTCTTTTACGGCAAATGCGCTGTACATACCAAAGGCGAAATAGAGGGCTAGCAAACCTTCAAATAGTACACTAAAACTGATTTTTTTATTCAGGTATTTATTCTGCTTCCAGCGCTTATTTTCACTCGTAATATTGAATTTTGGCGTGCGCACAAATTCGCTCTGTTTACCTACAAATCCTTCTATTACAGCGATGGTATTGTGCAATGAAAATCCTAAAGCGATCGTGAAAAACGAAAGAAATATTCCAACAAAATTCACAAAGCTATTGACACCCGTTTTATGTGATTTTTGATACACAATCCAATAGCTCACAAATAACATAAGTGTAGAAACTAGAAACAAACTTAGCACACTAAAAAAACCTTTCAGTTCCGGATGTTGATTTTTGATATATAAGATGGGAATACTAAGAATGGATACCATAAAAACAAATAAAAACATGGAGCTGCTCAGTAAGTGAAAGACACCAAACACTTTTGTCTTTAGGCTATGATGATTACTTTGAAAAACCGATGTTATCAAACGTCTAAAGTTTTCTGCTCCTCCTTTATTCCATCTGAACTGTTGTGATTTTGCAGCATTCATAGCAACGGGCAATTCAGCGGGTGTTTCCACGTCCTCTGTATACACTAACTTCCATTGCTTTAACTGAGCACGATAGCTTAAATTAAGGTCTTCGGTTAAGGTGTCATCCTTCCAATTACCAGCATCAAGTATGCAGTCTTTTCTCCAAATACCTGCGGTACCATTAAAATTTATA
>DNHN01000134.1 GCA_003485825.1 Bacteroidota bacterium
ACTGATTTTTGTTTTATCGTTTGCAGTTTTATATCCGTTTTTTCTCGTTTTATTATCTAAGAAGAAGTGGTACAACGCAGCACAAAAACTAAGAAGAGTTTGGGGCAAGGTACTTATGTTTATTACAGGTATAAGACCTGAAGTAACCTATGAGGAGCCGTTAGACAAAAACAAAGTTTATATTTTCGCTCCTAATCACTTTTCGTANNTTGGCTAGCATCCCTTTATTTAAAGTGTTTTTTAGAAGTATAGATATGCCAGTAGATCGGAAGTCCAAAGATGGCGCAAAGCGAGCATATTATTTAGCCAATAAAAAATTACGGGAGGGGATGAGCTTAGTGAATTTTCCAGAAGGAGGAATAGGGAATACTTCTCCAGTTATGCGAAAATTTAAATTGGGCGCATTTAAACTTGCTATGGAACACAATCTAGAGATTGTTCCTATTACCCTTGCAGATAATTGGAAACGATTACCTATCGATGGAAACTATGTGCCAAAAGGCACACCAGGAAGAATGCGCATGCACGTTCATCGACCTATTCCTACAGGAAATCTAAAATCGGGGGATGAGTTGCAGCTTGCTGACGATGTGTATGCTATTATTGAACAAAAGATAAATGAACTAAACGACCTATGAGCATAGACAGTAAAAAAATAGATGACCTTGCACATTTGGCTCGGTTAGAGTTCTCTGTAGACGAGAAAGAAGCTATAAAGGGAGATTTAAAACGAATAATCACCTTTTGCGATAAATTAAACGAGGTAGATACCACGGGTGTAGAGCCTTTGATATACCTAAGTGATAGGAATACAGTGCTCCGTGAAGATGTAGCGAAAGTGACTATCACAAAGGAGGAGGCGCTAAAAAATGCACCATCAGCAGATTCTGATTACTTTAAAGTTCCTAAGGTTATTACTAAGTAATGGCTCTTATAGATCTCCGCGAGATATACAAAACGTACCAAATGGGGAATACGGCTATTCACGCGCTGAATGGGCTCAATTGTGAAATAGAAAAAGGTGAATATGTGGCATTGATGGGGCCTTCGGGATCCGGTAAATCTACACTCATGAATGTAATAGGTTGTCTCGATTCACCAACTAGCGGGACGTACTTACTCAATGATACTGATGTAAGTAGTATGACGGATGATGAGCTAGCTACGGTTAGAAATGTGGAGATAGGCTTTGTGTTTCAATCGTTTAACCTTCTGCCTCGTACTTCTGCTATAGAGAATGTGGCACTACCTTTAGTATATGCAGGCATAGGAAAGAAAGAACGCTTAGAACGAGCTCAGGTAGTTTTGGAAAAAGTAGGATTAGGAAATAGGGGAGATCATAAGCCAAATGAACTGAGTGGAGGACAGCGACAGCGTGTAGCCATAGCTAGAGCATTGATTAATAATCCTTCCATTGTGCTAGCAGATGAACCTACGGGTAATCTCGATAGTAAGAGCAGCGCTGAGATAATGGCACTGTTTGAGGCTATTCATGCGGATGGAAATACGGTGGTCATGGTGACACACGAGGAAGAGATAGCAAAACACGCTAAAAGGACGATTAGAATGATAGATGGAAAACTTGCTAGCCAGTTATCTGTTACTAATCCATAATCATAAAAGTTTAGATGAAAATTTATACAAAAACAGGCGATACAGGTGAGACATCTCTTGTAGGAGGTACAAGAGTGAGTAAGTCAGACGCTAAGATAGAAGCCTATGGCACAGTGGATGAGCTAAACTCTTCTTTAGGCGTTATCGCTTCTTTAGACGTGCATTATTCCGATTTTATCAAATCCATACAGCATAAGTTATTTAACATTGGAAGTGTACTCGCCGCAGAAGAAGATTTATCGTTTGAGCTTCCAGATATAGCATTGTCAGATATCTCACTTTTAGAACAGGAAATCGACCGACTAAATAAGTCTTTACCTAAACTTAAAAACTTCATACTCCCTGGTGGGTCTGTACTTAGTGCACATACTCATGTATCCAGATGCATCTGTCGGAGAGCAGAACGAAGAGTGGTAATCTTAGGGGATGCTAAGTATGGTACACACATCAAATATTTAAATAGACTAAGCGACTATCTGTTTATTCTCAGCAGGGAATTCCTTCGTATTGAAGGTAAAGAAGAAGTAATTTGGCGGAAGGATTAATTACCTTCTTCCTCCAGCGTACATCATTTTTTCCAGTTCCATAAGAACGTATCTAGGCATTTCGAATTGGTCGAATTCTTCTATGCTTCTTTTGAGGTAAAGTACGGCAGTATTGACATCTTGCTTGCGTTCTAATTCATTGTTTCCAATTAGAAAAAGAGTAGCAGCTTTAATAGGCACTAGCTGTTGTATCCCAGATACAGGACCCGGCATGGGTACACTAGTCGCAGCCATTAGACTGTCCGTTTCTACTTGCTCTAAGATCTCTGTACTCAAGCTATCAAACAAGGGTTGGTTACCATTCTCATAATAAATCACTAATTTCTGATAGACATATTTATAGAGTCTCGTTTCAGCGATTAGATTATCGATGAATTTTTCAGCTTTTTCTGTTTCACCGATTTGCTGATAGGCTAAAGCCATGTTTTCTTTTAGTTTTGATTTTGCTTTTCCTTGGTTATACACTAATTCAGCATATTTCAAACCCGCTTCAAAATTTCCGTTTCTCATGTACACCCTAGAGAGTGAATCTTGGTACTCGGTATTGGTAGAGTCTAATAATAGAAGTTGATTCAACGCCAACTTTACCGTAGTAGCATCCTTGTTTCCCAAAGCCTGCTTATAAAGTGCTTGAGTCTCCTTTAGTTGTTGATCTTTATTGCTACACGCCGCTAATAGAAGTGTAAAAATGATTAGAAAGAATGGTATCTTATTCATAATAGTAGGACGAAAATATGTATAAATTTTGCTTCTGAAATAAATACTCTAAATACTCCGTACTTGTTCATCGCCTAAAGTCAAATAAAAAGCACGTTTTAAAGCGCGGACTTGTCTGGCCTTACCCTTTTTTTGAATACTTTTATTTCGCTAATTATCACTGGCGATATCTGCGGATAGTTCTGATTTATAGTTCAGTACAAGCTAGATAAAAGATGGGGTAAATCGGATTTAAGGTAAGAATCCGAATGAATTCTTCGGAAAAAGCAGTCGGTACTCGTCATTCGGAAAGAATGAATGGAGGTGAAAGGTCGTTAAAGTGTTTTGACGACCTTTTTTTTATAATAGATTTGTAACCCAATAAGAAGTTTTCATGTTCGATAATTTATCCACCAAATTAGACCGTGCTTTTAAGACCTTAAAAGGTCATACATCGCTTACTGAGCTAAACATAGCAGAGACTGTAAAGGAAATACGCAGAGCGTTAGTAGACGCTGATGTTAGCTATAAGATAGCCAAAGAGTTTACCAGTAAAGTAAAAGACGAAGCAATCGGTCAAAATGTACTTACTAGTGTATCTCCAAGTCAGTTAATGACTAAGATAGTGAATGATGAGCTTAAAGAGCTGCTAGGAGGGGAGACATCGCCGATCAATAGTTCAGGTAGTCCAGCTATTATCCTTATCGCAGGATTACAAGGTTCAGGTAAGACTACTTTCTCAGGTAAACTATCTGCACACCTGAAGTCTAAAGGGAAAAATCCTTTACTCGTAGCTTGTGATGTTTACAGACCTGCAGCTATTAACCAGATAAAAGTATTGGGTGAGCAAGTAGGAGTTGCTGTATTTGCCAATGAAGAAAATAAGAATCCAGTAGCTATAGCACAAGAAGCGTTAACATACGCCAAAGCCAATAACCACAATGTAGTCATCGTGGATACCGCGGGTAGACTAAGTGTAGACGAGGCTATGATGACTGAAATA
>DNHN01000275.1 GCA_003485825.1 Bacteroidota bacterium
CTATCGCAGCTTCACTCGAACTGATAACACTCCGGTATAAAACTGCTACCGCAGTTCCACTTAACGGATTACCTAAAAACAATAAACAATGAAAAAATCAATAGCTGAATTTATCAGTACCTTAGAAATAGACAAGCTGTCCCCGGAGAGAATAGAAAAACTGGTTCCGCTTATAAACTTTATACAAACTAAAAAAGACGCCAATGAATCCATACGGCTCAATTTTATATGCACCCATAACAGTAGAAGAAGTCACATGTGTCAAGTTTGGGCAAAGGCTATTGCAGAATATTATGATTTAAGGAAGGTAAAAAGCTACTCAGGAGGCACAGAATCTACCGCGGTTTACCCGATGGTTATCGCCACTTTTGAGTCCTTAGGATTTGAAATTACCAAGATAGCAAACTACACAAATCCAACCTATAAGCTAAACTTTACAGAAGAACATTGTCCTATGACTTTGTTTTCTAAGCGACACAACGATAGATATAATCCAAGAAAAGATTTTGCAGCGGTAATGACGTGTACTGATGCAGACAACAACTGCCCCATAATTCCCAATGCAGAGCGTATCTCCCTCCCCTACATAGACCCTAAAATATCCGATGGTACTCCTGACGAATCAGTGGTGTACGCAGACCGAAGTACACAAATAGCAACTGAAATGAAGTATGTTTTTTCGCAAATAAAATGACCTCCTGGAGAGAATATCTAGGTGAATTTATAGGTACTGCCATTTTAGTCTTTATCGGCTGCGGTTCTGTAGCTGTATCCGTGGTATATTATCCTTTGGAGCTTTGGCATATTGCATTGATTTGGGCGTTTGGAGTTGCTCTAGCTATCTACGCGACCCATTCTTTTAGCCATTCTCACCTCAATCCTGCGGTCACACTAGCTATGGTGTTAGCAAACAAGTGTGAGAGGCATAAGATACCCGCCTATTTTGGAGCACAATTAGCTGGAGCTTTTGGAGCCTCACTCCTCCTATTATCCCTTATAAATTCAGATTTAGCAACTTTTGAAGCCACCAGTAGTTTAATTCGTGGAGAGTCTAACTCCTACCGGTCTGCCGTGATGTTTGGCGAGTTTTTCCCAGAAACCGTTAGCCACTCAACGGCTTATATAGCAGAAGGTTTAGGAACTTTTGTGCTTGTATTAACCATTTTTTTATTGGATGCTAATAACAAAAAGTTTAGCTACCTGAATCCTGTTTTTATAGGGCTAACAGTAGGTGCTATCATTTTAGTAGTAGCTCCATATACTCAAGCAGGGCTTAACCCAGCACGAGACTTTGGACCTCGATTGGTAGCCTACTTTGGAGGTTGGGGAAGCGCTGCATTCCCTTACGTTTCTTGTAGCTTTTTTACCGTGTATATATTGAGTCCTTTAGTAGGTGGAGGCCTTGCGTATCTATTATTCAGTCTATTTGACAAACAGACAAAATAAGGTGATTTATTATCCGTTTTGAGTTTATGCAATTTCATACCATTCTTTTCTTTCTATTGTACAGTGAGTATTTTGCCTTCAATACAAATGGTGCCACTTCAACCTATAGAACTTTGGATCTCAGTACGGCTGCAAGTTTTCAAGTTTCATACTTGCTTAAGAAATAAACCCCAAGGCTATATTCTTGCAAAATCATAAATCTCTAAAGACGAAATGTGCTTTCTTTGCCCCACCATGAGTAAAAGAGAAGAGTTACTAAAGGCTATAGATGCTAAATATAAGGCGATGGGGCAAGATCCAGACGTTCACTTGTCGGGTCTATTGCACGCTGAGCCTATGAAATACTGGGATTTTATCCAAGTGGATGCTTTACTAGGACTACAAACCCAGCGCACACAGTTACCCGATGAGATGGTTTTTATTATGTACCATCAAATCAATGAACTACTCTTTAAGATGATACTTTGGGAAATGGGTCAAATATCTCATACCGAAAATATTGCTCCTGAGAAATTCACAATGCATCTTATGCGCATCTCTCGCTACTTTGATGTGCTTTCAGACTCTTTTGATGTAATGGGAGAAGGTATGGAGCTAGAGCAATATATGAAGTTTAGAGACACCCTCACTCCTGCTAGTGGCTTCCAGTCTGCTCAGTACCGTATGATAGAAATAGCATCTACTGAGCTCATTAACTTAATAGACGCACGATTTAGAGAAGGAATAGACAGAGATACTCCGTATGAACACGCCTTTGAGCACATGTACTGGCAAGCAGCGGGAAAAGATTATGCTACCGGCGCTAAGAGTAAACTCTTAACCAACTTCGAAGACAAGTACAAGAAAGAGCTCATAGATCACATGAAAGAATACAATACAGTGAATCTATGGACGAAGTATAAAGAACTTCCAGAAGAATACCGACAAAACAAAGAGCTAATTAGTGCCATGAGGCACTACGACCACACGGTAAATATCGATTGGACCATTCACCATCTAGAAGCAGCTAAGAAGTACTTGGGAGACGGAGCTGCTACTGGTGGCAGTGACTGGACCAAGTATATGCACCCGAAGTATCAGCGTAGGATATTCTTTCCAGACCTATGGAGTGCAGAGGAACTGAAAGGATGGGGCGTTACTAACGTCAAGCGCACAGATAGTTAGAGCTAGCACAAGGTATACTCTGTTTGTCATTGTGTAACTACTTTAAATCTCAAAACCCCATCCTCACTTTTGATGGATAAAATAAGTAATCCATCGTGGTAGTTAGTCTTAGTTAAACGTAAATCACCTTCAAATTTCCCAAATGCTAAGACTTGACCGGATAGATTAGAAACACAATAGAATCTCTCCATCTTTTCATTAAATACTACCTCAAATACACGGTGCGAATTGACTATAGCATAGTTTTCCAGCTTAGACACAACTTTTATCACTTTAGAAGTGCTTATTTTTCCATCGTAGTCCACCTGCTTCAGTCGGTAGTAATTGATCTTCGACGGATTATCGTCAGTGAACACATAATTCAACAGTCTTTCAGAATTTCCGTGACCATTCTCTGTACCGATTGAAGTAAACTGATGACCGTCCACACTTTTTTCAATATTAAAGTAGTCGTTATTGTGTTCGGACGCAGTACTCCATTCCAAACGGATTTGCTCTTCCAATGCTCGCCCAGTAAAACGGATTAATTCCACAGGAAGTGGTGAATTTGAAAGGTCTGCAGGTGTTAAACTGCAGTCCATAGCATAGGAATTCGTAGATGAATTGTATAAGGATGTACATCCATCTTTTTCCGCGTCCGAACCGAGTGAGCCGTATGCTATATAACATGTTTCACTTCCATTGGAGAGGTAGATACTATCACCGTCATTATTCCAAAAAGGTCCTCCTCCACTTGTTCCAGTTTCTCTAAAATTACTTGGAATGGTAGGTGACGTGTTGATCCAATCAGATATTACATTTAGACATTGCCCAGCTAAAAGTGAGTCTGAAGGGCCAAAACTAAACCGAACACCTACGGTATCTGAAATCGTAAAACCATTCAAGTAAACCGTCTCAGAAGAGTCGTTGCAAATTTGAATAAACTCATCTCGAATGTGAGTAATACCGTCGCCGTCCGTATCAAAACTATCCGAAGTACCCGTCGGATCTACTAAATATGCGTTGATGTAAATCTTGTCTACTTGACACTGACCGTAAGAATTCGAAAAAAAAAGCAGACATATGCCGAGTGTAAATAATGGGGGTTTCATCCGTTTAAGGTATGAAATAAAAATGTATTTTAAAAAATTCGGTAAGTTTACAACTCAAATTTTCAGCTGGATATGAATTGAAATACGCAATTCATAGAGTGGTATGACTGAAATAAATAACGGTTAATTCAAATTCTCTCCGCTTACGTATTCAGAGATACTGATAAGGTAGTCACCTACTTTTTCTAGGCCAGAAAAGAGATTATTATAAATTAGACCACTCTTATAATTATACTCTTGTTTCTCTATACTCATAAGGTGTTTCTTACGAAGTCTGTTCCTCGTTTCGTCTATTGCTTCTTCTAACTTCTGAGCTTCGTTTAGATTAACAGAACCGTGGGTTTTATCTAGATTGCTCAGCATTTCGTCATACGCCTCTCCTATCTGATCAAAATAACCATTTAGATTGTCCCGTTGTTTTTGGTCAAACCACACCTTATCCTTGGCTTTTTTATCCAACTGTTTCGCCATATTGAAGTAAATATCCCCTAAGCTTTCTAGCTCGTTACACGCTCCCAGTAAGCCTCTAATTTGCTCTGAGGTATTTTCGGTTACTTCTTTATTTCCTACTTTGGCTAAGAAATTAATTATCTCTTGATGAATATTATCTGTAATACCCTCATAATATTCAATTTTTTGGTGGAGTTTTTTCTGTTCTTTCTTGTCCGTAACATTTACCAGTTTCTTCACTTTACTGTGCATCTTTTTGGTCAGTAAACCAAATTTAACAATCTCCTTCTTAGCCTCCAGTACTGATATCTCAGGTGTGCTCACGATTCCTGAACCGATGTATTCTAGTTTAAAGACCTCGTCTTCATCATTTTTGGAAGGAGTAAATCGTACAACTAACGACTCTATAAATTTCACAAACCACACAAGAACTAGGGTATTGATAATATTGAATACGGTATGAAATGCTGACAATGAATACTGTACAGCTGCTTCACCCGGCAAAACATCACCAATTGTAAATGGACTGCCCCATTGAGTCTTACTCATCAAGAAGCCAATAAAACTAGTGAATGGATAAAAAAGTAATAGCATCCAAACAACCCCGAATACATTAAAAATAAAATGGGCTCTAGCAGCACGTTTAGCGTGCACATTCCCTACTAAAGCTGCTAGATTAGCAGTGATGGTAGTCCCTATATTTTCTCCTAAAACTATAGCTGCAGCCATCTCAAAAGGTAGACCCACAGCTCCACCGCACAATGTTAGCGTCAGTGCCATAGCAGCACTACTACTCTGAACTATTATAGTGAGCAACGTACCTACCAATACTAACAGAATAATTCCTATAAATTCTTGATTCTTAAGAAACAGAATCATTTCTAAAAAGTGTGGATTAGAACCTAAATCAAGTCCAACTACTGCACTTTTCATACCTTCCAACCCTAAGAAAAGAAGACCAAAACCAACTAAGAATTCTCCTAAGTTCTTAAGGTTTCCTCTATTCACAAAAAGCAAGGGTACCCCAACAGCTAAAATAGGGTATATGTATGACCCTAGGCTAAACTTCGCTGAAAAGCCAAAAATAACTAGTAGCCAGGCAGTCATAGTAGTGCCTATATTCGCTCCCATTATCACACCGATAGCTTGACGAAGAGTAAGTAATCCTGCATTTACAAAACTTACAATCATCACAGTGGTAGCGCTACTGCTTTGTATTAGTGTCGTGGTAAAAAATCCCGTAAAAATCCCTTTAAATCGATTCGAGGTAATGGACCCCAAAATACTACGCATACGTGTACCTGCTAGTTTTTGTATGCCATCACTCATTACCATCATACCATATATGAATAGTCCTAAGGCTCCTATGAGTGTAAAAAGTTGAGAATAGTCCATTGCTTACCTTGTTTGTTTTATTCTTTGGGCGCAATATTGTGTCATTCATATTACTTTAACATTATCTTTCTATAACAAGTGAATAAAAAGGCAACTACAAGAAAGGCTATACAGTCTGACATTCCAGCAATACTTACGCTTATAAAAGAGCTAGCGATTTACGAGAATGCACCTGATGAAGTGACAAACACACCCGAGATGATGCTTGAGGATGGTTTTGGGTTAAATAAAATATATGACGCTTTTGTCTCAGAGGTCGACGGAAAAATTATAGGTGTAGCCATCACCTACTATAGATACAGCACTTGGAAAGGCAGGTGTCTTTATCTAGAAGATCTGATAGTCACAGAATCGTACCGTGGTATAGGTGCTGGTCAGCAGTTATTTACCTACTGCATGGATTTTGGTAAAATGAATGGCTGTAAACGTATGGTATGGCAAGTATTGGACTGGAACAAACCTGCACTTGATTTCTATACGAAGTATGGCGCTCACTTGGATGGTGAATGGATCAATGGAAGTGTTGAGTTATAACCTCAATTCGACTACTTTACTCTCTCCCATACCCCATAACCGTTCCCTTCAAAGACCTTCTCTAGCATAGGGTATTTCTCCTCCACACTTTCAAACTTTTGAACCTTTGCACTTACAGATACAGGTATGTTCGTTTTACGGATCACATAATCGCGTACTTCGTTGTCAAACTTTGCCTTGGCAAACTGATCTAAATCGAGAATCTCAGAATATCCTTTTTTATTTAATAGCTCTTTACGAATTAACGCAACTTCTGTCAACTCCTGTTGATGAGTATAGTATCTGTGCGCATAGCTTTTAAAGCCTAGAGTAAAATGCTGCATCTCTTTATTTTGATAGGTCGTAAGATGAGATTTCCACTCTTTCTGCGTCAAATGTTCCACACGAGGAACTATCGTGAGTATGGTAAATGTTATTATCAGCATATTCCAGACTAAAAACTGACTTACGCTCAGCTTATCCCCTTTTATTACTGTCTTTATAAGCATACCTGCAAGCAAAACAGCTAGGACTATAGGAACCACACTCCAGACGACGTCAGTACTGAGCTGCGCTCTTACAAAATCGTCTTCTATTACCTTGGATAGATAATTTGTCATTTCTGCTGTTCGTATTCCCATGATACCAAAAACAGTTAAGATAACTACCCATACAGCTCCAACAACAGACAATAGAATACGTTCCCAAACAGTCATTTTAACCAAGTTAGATAGCCAGACGCCGCCAACCACTGCAAGTGGGATATAACACATACTACTGTAATGTACGATCTTAGTCGTCACCATTGAAAAAACTATCAATACCACCCAAAACAAGACCTTCATCCAACGATAAAAAGTGGTGTCACCAGATACATGAGTTTTCCTACGAAACATATCACCAATAGCGAATCCAAACAGCGGGAAGCATCCCAACAGTAAGACGACAAGGTGATAATAAACCGGCTGACCATGAGACGCAATAGGATATCGAAACAAATCTATCTGATAGACAATAAATTCCTTAAGAAACCACCATCCAGCCGTATATACTTCCACTCCAAAGTATAGACCGGGTGCTATCAATAAACCAACCAATAGAACGAGTAGCTTTTTGAAATTATAAAAAGTCACCCCGTACACTACTTGATAAACAAATCCACTCAAACCTACCAGTAAAATAGCCACAGGGCCCTTGGTTATTACGGCTAGGCCCAAGTAGAAACCTGACCATATAAATGAGGATAATTTCGCTGCTTCTATACTTTTTATGAGGTAGAGAATACTCAGGAAAATAAATAGATTAAAAACAGGGTCGATGATGCCAGATTTGAAGTAAAAATGAGAGGTGAACGACCCCAAATACATTAGTATAGTAAATACTGCTGCTTGCTTACTGTACCTCTTATAAACAGTGCTATAGAGGATACTTATGGTAACAAGACCGGCTAATGCGTTTGGAAATCGTGCAGCAAATTCATTGATTCCAAATATTTTCATGCTTATGACTTGTAACCAAATGAACAAAGGCGGTTTCTCCCAAAAGGGTTCGTAATTAATCCTCACATTCAGCCAATCACCAGTGACTAGCATCTCTCGAGCTGCTTCAGCAAAGTTTATCTCATCCCAGTCAAATAAATAGACATCACCTAGAAAGGGGATAAATAGGATAATATAACTCAGAGCTATGACACCAAATGCAATATGCTCCCTTAACAGTTTCATATACCCTTCTTTTTATTTAGGTAGCTCGAATACAAGTGCGTGACCAGCGTAGCCAATACGATGCCTAAAACTGCACCTACTACTACATCGTGTAAGTAGTGCTGACCGAGATATACTCTGCTAATCCCTACTAGGGCTGCAATCACAGGCGCTAATACTTGAACATAATTTTTATTAAAAGCTAAAGCGATTAACGTCAAGTAGCTAAATGCTGCAGTGGTATGTCCACTCGGAAAAGAATTGTTGGCATGACGTTCTAAGCCGTCTATGTAGTGAAGTGATTTATAGGTATAGCTAGGTCTGTGCTCATCTTCATAAACAAAGTGCTTCAGTCCCTGGGATATGAATAGCATGAGTACCACACTAATTGGAAATATTACACGAAACTTTTTATCAGCAAAAAACACTAGAACCAAAAGGACGATGATTGCTCCCAGTATCTCACCTATTTGCGTAATCAAAAGAAAAAAGGTATCCATACCTTCAGAGCTGTGCTTGTCAAACCAAAGCACTGCTCCACCTTTTGGAAACCAAAGCAGCGAAATAAATCCAAAGACAACCAAAATTGTGGCTATGGTATAGTAAACCCTATATTTTCTAAGTAAATCTAACAAGATGGCACGAAAATAGGAGTCTAGAATAGTTTATTAAGTAAAAAATTGTTTATTTGAAAAAACTTATAAAAACACATCGTGGAACGCGTAAAATTAGACTTAGAATTTGTCATAAAATCATCTCCTACTATCTTATTTCAATACCTATCTACACCTTCGGGTTTAGTGGAATGGTTTTGTGATGATGTCAACATAAAAGGAAGCAAAAGCTACATCTTTTTCTGGGACGGGGAAGAAAATCCTGCTGAACTCGTAAAGAAAGTAAATGGGAAGTTGGTTAAATTTAAACTATTGAACAATCCTGCTGAAGAATACTTCCAGTTTGAAGTAACTAAGGATGAACTTACGGGTGATATTGGCCTATTAATTACAGATTTCGTAGATGCGGATGAGGTTGAGGATATGAATATGATTTGGGAAAGTCAAGTCAGTGACCTCAGACACGCGCTTGGTTTGGCTTAGTACTTACTATCTATTTCTTCCTTATCCTCTTGGAAGTTAGCCACTTCTTCTTTGAGCATATCTCCTAGGTCACGAGCCTTTTGACCAAACATGTCAAAGTAACTGCTCTCAATTGGAACAAAATCTTGTAGAAATTCCTTGTATTTTTCTGTGCTGCCTTTCGTTGCAAGACAAGTGAGCGCTTGCTCTTTTGTAGCGGTTAAACTCTTTTGAAGTATGTACGCTGCTTTTATCTTCTCCATTTTTAGTGAGTCTATTTCTGCTGGTTTAAAGCGATTTAACATGTCTTCCTGAGCAGGCTTTAAAATACATTCACAGATATCTGTATCCTTATCATCCAGACAATACTTCTCTTTTAAGTGATTCATGTCCGCAAGATTTTTCTTAAAAGGTCCCAAGGAGTTTTTATACATGTAACCTACGATCAACGCACTTATGAGTAAGACTACGAGAAGCTTAGAGACTATTTGCTTAGCAAACTTCAATAGAACGACAGCGACTACAATTACCGCCAGTAGTGTGATAGACATATCCATGCCCACGAAAATATCTATTTCTTGTTGGATGAAAGGAATTCGTACATCTCTTTTGGGGAAATACGATCATCTTTCAATACACATCGTTTACCCAGATAGTAGCCCCTTGTTACGTCCTCCAAGTAGAATTTACGTGCTATATCTGAGTTGCTATACCCCATGGGCCACTCTATTTTATCGTAATAAAAAGTTATTTTGACTTGCTTCGGTTTGTCCCCGTGATTCAATGTTATGATTTTCAGCTCACTGTTGTATTCTTTGTGTAACTTATTCAGATACGTGGTATCCTCATTACTCATCGTTTCTTTATCCCAAAAGAATATAAATACCTGCTGTTTTTTGTACTCCTTCAGTTCGTGTTTTTTATTTAATACATTGATATAAGAAAAATTTGGGACCTTCTTGCCTATCTCTAGTTTGTTGGTAAGCTTAGCATCTTTATCTTCTTCTAGTTCTATATATGCTCCGGTGGTCTCTATGCTAATAATCTTGTACTTTTTACCGTTCCACTCAAATGCATTTTTACTGATAGTGGGCACCATGTCAAACACATCGTCAGAGGTGATAGTATGTTTGTACTGGCCCACCCATAACTTATCCGTACAGCTTTCATTGTAGGTTCCATTCACATTTTGATCTTTGATACCTATGCTAAATGAATCTGTCCCGTTATTGTAATGAGCTATAACACTATTGTATCGCTGCTCACGGTAGCAGTAGTTAATATTGGTAAACTCCTTCTTACCACTGTGTGCTTTATAGTGTTCGGTTAGTAGGTTTTTGTAACGCACATTCTCTCCATACTTGAATCGTGTAAGCTTGATTGCATATTTAGCTCCAGGTACTGATGAATTTTCTAAATCAATCTCAAATTCATTTTGAGCGCTTGTCAAACTGTCGGGAGCTCCATCATTCGAAAAATCAAAATCGTTGTTTCTATCGATAAAAAAGTAGACTGTACGTCTAGACCTGGAGTAGTTACCAACCATTGAAAGTAAGTACCCTTGACTCTGAGCATTATCAGCACCCGCAAAATAGATATACGTATAGCCAGTGTCTCTGCACCTACTCATGTCAGGCAGTTTTTTAACCGTATACCAAGACCTTGTAGTGTCTTTCTCTAAACCAAATTTTGAGTACGACTCTATGAATTTACTTTGATACTTATAGATAGGTAAAATACTTTGCGATTTCTCAAAGACATCATCTTTTACTCTCTTCTCAGACTGCAACCTAACTGACTGAGCAGAAACAAAAATCCCAATCATAAAGACTGGGAATAGTGAGAGTATCCTTTTAAATGACATTATGATATACGTAACATCGATTCTAATCTCTACCTAAAAGCATTGAAGCGTAATACAACAGTGTAACTAATGAACTTAACGCTGCAACAACATACGTCATGGCTGCCCATTTCAAGGCATCTTTACTGTCTGCGAGTTCATTGGGTTGAGCCATATTCTTATCTTCTATCCACGCAAGCGCTCTATTGCTTGCGTCAAACTCTACAGGAAGTGTTATAAAACTGAAGAGCGTTGTTACCGCAAACATTGCAACAGCTATCTGAAGCAATAGAAGACCACCTCCAAAACTAGCTAACGCTATACCACCTAATAGTACCCAAGTAACCCATTTGGAACTAATGGATACCGCTGGCACCATTTTACTTCGCATAGTTAGCCAAGCATAAGAACGAGCGTGCTGAACAGCATGTCCAACCTCGTGTGCTGCTACTGCTGCCGCTGCTGCATTACGTTGACTATAGACGGCTTCACTAAGGTTAACTGTTTTCTTTGCTGGATTGTAGTGGTCAGTGAGCTGCCCATTCACGGAAATGACTTTTACATCATAAATGCCATGGTCGGCTAACATCTTCTCAGCTATTTCTCTTCCGGACAAGTTACTGCTAATTGGCGTCTGCGAATATTTTTGAAACTTCGACTTCAGCCGATTCTGAACGAACCAACTGCCTCCCATTACTAAGATTATCAATAGTATATACATTGTATTTTATGCTATTATTTTAACTATGAGTTTACAAAAACTATTCCATTATTTTAACGTGTCAGTTTAACAACCAATACCACCATAGCGACTAAAAACATCAAAATTGAAATTTTATTGATGACGTGCATAGATTTCAGGAAAGAGCCTTCTCCTGTATCTTTTCTAAAGGTCAGGTAACCTACTATTTTTTTTATTACTTCCATTTCTAAACGTACTTTATGAGATCTTTACCAATGTCAGTTCTGAAGGTCATTCCTTCAAAATGCACGTCTTTTATTTGCTCGTAAGAAGCGGCCAGTGCTTCTGACATACTATTACCAAAACATGTGGCAGCTAGTACTCGACCTCCATTGGTAATTAACATTCCATCTTCATTTTTAGTTCCGGCGTGAAACAAGTTTTCAGAGTTTTTTGTCAACGTGATTTGCTTTCCTTTAGCATAACTCTCAGGATATCCGCCTGATACGGCAAAAACTGTGGTTGCATACCCTGGTTTTGCTTTCGCAGTCCTATTGGTTAATGTCCCGTCCTGTGCAGACCGAATTAACTCAGAGAGCGACTCGTCTAATCGAGGTATTACTACCTCCGTCTCAGGATCACCCATCCTTACGTTATATTCTATCACATACGGATTGTCATTAACGACTATTAGTCCAAAAAATACAAAACCTCTAAAGTTTAAATTCTGGGCTTTAAGACCTTTTATAGTTGGCTCAACTACTTGTGCTATCGTTTTATTTCTCAGTTCCTCAGTATAAAATGGCACAGGAGAAACAGCCCCCATTCCGCCTGTATTTAATCCAGTATCGCCCTCTCCTATCCGTTTATAGTCTTTTGCCTCAGGGAGCATTACGTAATTTTCTCCATCAGTAAGAGCAAACACACTGAACTCTATTCCGTCTAGAAACTCTTCTACTACTACTGTATCTGAAGCCGCTCCAAACTGTTTATCTACCAACATATTTTTCAATGCGGCCTGCGCTTCAGCTAAATCTTCTACTATAAGAACTCCTTTACCCGCTGCTAAACCATCTGCTTTTAATACATATGGCGCTTGTAGACTTTCTAAGAATTTATATCCGTCTGCTACGGTCTCCTTAGTAAATGCCTGATAGGCAGCAGTAGGAACATTCTGCTTTGCCATAAACTCTTTTGCGAAAGACTTACTACTCTCTAGCTGGCCAGCATATTTATCAGGTGCGAA
>DNHN01000033.1:0-294 GCA_003485825.1 Bacteroidota bacterium
GCTATGTATGGTGGAGATAGAGCTAGAAAAATAAACTTGGTAGACTACGGCTTCAGATTGCCTGCTGCATTAGATAATCGACCGCTGAAATTCGAGGAGTTCGGTGATGTGACTAACCAAGTAGTTTACGTAAGTGCTACGCCTGCTGACTATGAGATAAATGATAGTGAAGGTGTAATCGTAGAGCAAGTAATACGCCCTACAGGACTACTAGACCCTGTCATAGAGGTAAGGCCAAGCACCAATCAAGTAGACGACCTACTCGACCAGATAGACGAACGTGTAAAAATGGGA
>DNHN01000033.1:329-6045 GCA_003485825.1 Bacteroidota bacterium
CGAATGGCGGAGGAACTAGACAAGTACATCCGAAACCTAGGCATCTCCGCTACGTACATACACTCTGAAGTAAAAACGATGGACCGAGTGGAAATCTTAGACAGGCTTCGTGCTGGAGATATCGATGTACTCATTGGGGTAAACCTATTACGAGAAGGATTGGACCTCCCAGAGGTAAGCCTAGTCGCTATACTAGATGCGGATAAGGAAGGTTTTTTACGCAGTGAACGAAGCCTTGTACAGACCGTAGGTCGTGCTGCACGTAATGTGAATGGTAAAGTCATCATGTATGCCGATAAGATCACTGACAGTATGCGGAAGACTATAGACGAGACTGAGCGTCGCAGACTGGTTCAGATGAAGTACAATAATGAACACGGCATTAACCCGGAAACCATCATACGCAGCAAAGAATCTGTTTTTGAGAAAAAAGATACATCTGCATTGGAACGAGTGACCAACCCATATGAAAGAAGGGAAAGTCCTATGAGTATCGCAGCAGACCCTGTAATGCAATATATGACCAAGGATGCTGTAAAAAAGGCACTCGAGAGCACAAAATCTCAAATGCTAAAAGCTGCCAAAGAAATGGATTTCATGGAAGCGGCACGGTTAAGAGATGACATGAATAAACTGGAAATCAAGCTCAAAGGAATGAAATAATATCTACGGAGATTATGTTTTATGTATGAAAAAAATATATTTCCGTCAAACGAAATTAAAAAACACATTCTTTTTGGCAGCCATTGTATCAGGAGCTGCACTACTATAATCTTGCGGTACCACCACTTTTTCTAACACCAAATTCAGAATAAAATCATCTGACCATCAAGATATCAACAGAGGTTCGATACAACAAGTAAGCAAAATTGCTGACTACAAAGTGGATCTAACAAAAGTAACCGCAACTTATGAAGATCAAACAGGTCATTTAATGAGTACTTCAAGATAGTCTGTAGAAACTGCAAAGCAATTTGCCATCGCAGCGGCCACAGAAAAAGCAAAGTGCGATTTTTTAGTAAGCCCTCGTTTTGATTTAAGGTGAATTATTGCAACTTTAAGAAGACACCAATAATCACGGCTTCCGATGCTGAAAAAGCTGAGCAATACGAAATAGACATGAGCAATACAATTATCAAATCCCGAGAATTTAAAAAGTTCTTTGAACTGTGTGCTTTAAATTGACGTAAACAAAAAAGGACTTGCCTAGGCGAGTCCTTTTTTCACTATTCAACTGATTAACCAGTCAACTATTAACTCTATTACGCCATTCCACCCAAACCACTTCTGTGGCTTGTATCTCCTGTATCTACAAGGTCTGTCAGACTCATTTCCAAAGCTTTACGACTTAGCCCTGTAGTTTTAGGATTGAACTGGTGGAGACGTGCCATCATATTACCTATGATCTCGGATGCGTCTTTCAAGATAGCTACATCATCAACCTCTCCTTTTTCACTCATTAAGAATCCGAAGGTACGCGCCATACCACAATTCGCTATGAAATCTGGCACTACAGCTATGTTCGCATCTGCATACATAGAGATCTCTCCCATAAATATTTCTGGATCAGCAAATGGCACATTAGCCCCGCAGCTTATCACTTCGCACTGTCCGTCTATCAGACTAGTTACTTGGTCTTTGGTCACTAATCTACTGCCAGCTCCTGGTATAAATATCTCTGCTCCTAGGTTCCATATCTGCTCATTTACTTCTGCAAATGGCTTAAATCCAGCAGTATTAGCATTTAACTTATTGCCATCTCTATTCACAAACATATCGGTCACTTCTTCTAGTGAGTATCCTTCTTTATTGATAAGTCCACCGTCACGATCTATGATACCTACTATTTTCACACCGTGCTTAGCTAGGTAAAAAGCAGCAGCAGCACTCACATTTCCCCATCCTTGTATGATAGCGGTTTTATGATTCATAGTACCGCCCCATAGCTCGTAGTAGTGACGTACGCCCTCACTTACTCCCCAGCCTGTTATCATGTCAGAAACATTGTATTTTTTAGATACATCTGGAGTAAATCGCTCGTCTACAATAGGAAGTAATACCCCACTTTGCAATCGTGTGATCGCCTGAAGCTTTTCTACCTTACTGTAGTTTTTATAATATCCCTGCACCACACCTTCTTGCGGATGAAGTACCCCTAGATCTGCTGTGTATGGAATCACTTCATTGTACTGGTCCACATTCATGTCGCCACCCGTACCATAGTAATTCCGAAGCATCGGCATTACAGCGGCATACCATCTGCGCAGTACTCCTTCTTTACGTGGATCTGCTGGGTCAAAGTTGATACCTGACTTTGCACCACCAATAGGAGGTCCAGCCACGGTAAACTTTACTTCCATGGTTTTGGCAAGTGACTCTACTTCACGTTTATCCAGTCCTTTACGCATACGCGTACCACCACCGGCAGCGCCATTTCTTAATGAGTTTATCACTACCCATCCTTCCGCTTCTGTTTCAGAATCTTTCCATTCGAAGACTATCTCCGGACGCTTATTTTCAAACTTTTTTAATAAATCTTCCATTACACTATTTTTGAAAAATCACCATATAAACTGCCACTCACAGAGTCTGACTTAGCCCCTGTAGCTGCAGCTATTACATTTGTTTTGTTTTGCACTCTTAACATGCCTAGAAGGCCAAAGGCCAAGGCTTCTTTATAATTCACGACCTTATCCTCTGGTACTACTACCTCCGCATCTGTGTGTGCACGTATATGAGATATGAGCGTCTTATTAAAGGCTCCTCCTCCAGTGATATAAATGCGTTTCCCACTAGCTTCATTGCTGCAGATATCTTCTATACTATTGCCTATTTGCTGTGCGATATGGTCTACCAAGGTTTTCATCTTGTCCTCCTTGCTCGCTTCGCTAGCTCTTACATTTGCCCAGAAATGAGAACTAATCCACTCTCTACCGAGAGACTTTGGCGGCTCATAGCTGTAGTATTCTATCGCATTGAGATCCCCTAATAAGTCATAATCTATATGCCCTCGCTCTGCAATCTCCCCATCTTTATCATACTCCATCTCAAACTCACGGGCTATCCTATTGAGAACGATATTGCACGGACATACGTCGTAGGCTATTCGCTGACCATTTACATTGCCACTTATATTGGCAAACCCACCGAGGTTTAGACACATATCATACTCGCTAAAGAGTAACTCATCTGCTATACCTACCAATGGAGCTCCCTCTCCGCCCAGTATGACATCCAGCGCTCTAAAGTTAGTAACAACGGGTAGTCCAGTAAATGCTGTGATACTATTTCCATCGCCAATCTGAACAGTAATATTGTTTTCAGGCTGGTGAAATACGGTATGTCCGTGTGAAGCTATTAAGTCTGCTTCTAGGTTATTTTCTTTTAAAAATGAATTGATGTTCTCACCAATAAACTGCCCATAAAAACGATCTGTCTTGTGAAAAATCATTGAGTTTTGGTGACGCAGCTTAGAGAGTCTTAACCTCCATTTTTCTCCGTACTCTATGGTGGTAGCTTCATTTATAGCATACTCCCACTTACCATCTTCTCGCTCTGTGAGCGACACGTGAGCTATATCAAGCCCATCCATGGATGTGCCAGACATCACCCCGACTATATTGTATTTTCTCATCTGTTATTTTAATAAAAATGTGTGTTGCCTTTGCAACCTATGTTTTTCGCAAACCCTCCCCTCTAATACTATTTTAGATTCCTGAGGCAAAATTAAGTGTAAATGCGTCTTTTACAAGTATGAAGCCCATTGGTCAATTTAAACATATGATTAAGAACTTTATCCATACTAAATACATCAGGTAAGCAGTACTTTTGAAATACTGCATGAGATATTTACTTTTTATTTCAGTTTTCCTCTGGAACGCATTTACTGTATTAGCTCAAGACTCGAGTACTTTAACTAGTAATCTAAACTATGGCGTAAGTGGATATGTGACTATGACCACTGGAATCAATGATAACTCAACCACTTATGGTTTAGGTGGTGACCTTTTTGCTGCCTACCGGATAGCACCACGAAACTACTTACAAAGTAAACTTGGTTATAAGCGATATTCATACGAATACAATGACTTGACTCAAAAAAGGACCATGGAAGATATTCATTTACGTCTGGCAGTGAAGCATTCGCTAAATGAAGAAAAAGGTATCCGGGTATTGCTTGGATATGAGCCCGCTTACATCATAAATGCTCAAAATACCTATCTTGGGTACCTAGATTCTCTGCCTTCTACATACTTTCAGAAGCAGCTAACCAATCGCCTGAGTCATAGTTTATATGCTGGATTAGAGTTTCAGAGTAAACACAACGGTTCTATAGATATTGGTTATAGCTATACCCTCAACAAAACAACAACCAATGAGTATTATGATGCTATTCCAAATCACTTTACTGTAGCCTACAATTTCAGGTTTAATACCAATAAAGTAATCTCCCCAGAAGTGCTCCAAGCTAAAGCGACACTAAAAAAGCTCGGTCAAGACACTCTTTATTTTATAAATAGAGGATGTTCAGAAGACTATTCCTTTGATCAATTAGATTCATTACTAAGTAAAAACTATTCTTATTCGGCCTACAGACTTCTACAGGACAATGAAATAGCACAAGTTAGTAATCAGCCTAATGTAGTACATTTTGCTATTATAGGACAGCACTACGGAAGCACATCTGACCCAATAAGCAGTGGCATATACCTGCTGGACAGCAAACTAAAAAGTACAGAATTCCCATATCCGTACCACACCACTAATCCTAAAAATAGCAATGGATTCTCCCTCTGTTTTGGTGGGTTAAGTAATACTGCAGCTCTTATATCTACATTCGACCAGAGACTAAAAAAGAAGTTCTTTGAACTATAAAGCCTACACTTCGATACATTTAGAAAATAACCTCACCTTTAGTACTTTTGTAGTCATGAAAAAAACCGCGTCATTACTACTACTTAGTTGCTTTGCTTATCATTCACAAGCTCAACAGACAAACACACCTCTAGCCACAGAAATAGATAGCATGTCATATGCCGTAGGAATGAATATAGCCTCCAGTCTAAAAGGTGGTGGAATAGACACCCTAAATTATGAAGTATTCACAGCCGCGCTAAAAGACGTAATAGAGTATAACCATGCCAATATGGATGGACAAGTGAGTAATGCTGTGGTAAATGCATACGTAGCTAAAGTAAAAGAAAAGCAGCTTGCTGCAGCTACTGCAGAAGGTACTGCATTCCTAGCTGCTAACGCTAAGAAAAAAGGAGTACAAGTGATGCCAAACGGACTACAATATAAGGTGATCACAGAAGGTACAGGACCAAAACCTGTAGACGGTCAAACGGTAAGCACCCACTACAAAGGGACGCTAATCAATGGCAAACAGTTTGACAGTAGTTATGACCGAGGAGAGCCTACCAGTTTCAATATAAATCAGGTAATTCCAGGATGGACTCAAGCACTTAAAATGATGCCCGTAGGTTCTAAATGGGAAATCTACATACCTCAGGAATTAGCATATGGTGAGCGTGCGATGGGAGCCAATATACCGGCATATTCTACGCTTATTTTCACCATAGAGCTACTGGAGATCGTGCAGTAATAGCTGCCTTTAGAACAGCTTACTCCATTTAAATCTTCGTTCTAAAAAGTCTGCTACGACAAAGAGTAGTAGCCACACAATTAGTGGTAATAGCCTAGGTAGCACGTCTAG
>DNHN01000149.1 GCA_003485825.1 Bacteroidota bacterium
TCAAAATCTGCAATTACACCATCTTTAAGTGGACGTATCGTTTTGATGTCTTCGTGAGTTTTACCGTGCATTTTCTGAGCTTCAGAACCTACCGCAAGCACTTCTCTGGTAGTACGATTAATAGCTATGATAGACGGCTCGTCCACTACCAGCTTATCCTTGTGAATAATAAGTGTATTGGCCGTACCTAAATCTATAGCGAGTTCTTGCGTGAAAAAATTAAATATTCCCATGAGGGTAAATTATATAGTTTGAGTGTGATTTTTAATAACTGCAAAAGTATTGATTTATAAAGGGTTATTCAATAGTCAAAAATGAATTTAACTCGATATTTTCAACATCTTTAACAATAACCCTTGAGTGAGAATTACACGTATTCATTAAAGACCAACCCACATAATGTAAATTGATAATAATATTGCCTGATAAAAGATAATATTTTAATCTTTTTGTACTATGTTTGCACTCATATGTATTTCGATAAAAACGTAAAACTTCTACGCACCCAAAAAGGGCTTTCACAACAAGATTTAGCAGACTCACTAGACCTTACTCGCTCTAAATTAAATAGTTACGAACGAGGAGTTCAACCTCCTTTTGACATACAGATAGATATAGCAGATTATTTTAATGTCACTTTAGACGGGCTTGTACGCCATGACCTTTCTAAACTTACGCATTTTAAGCTTACACAAATATTAAAAGGAAGTGAAGCAGATGTACGCGGAAGAAAACTTCGTCTGCTTACTGTAAGTGTAGATGCTAATGAAGAAGAAAACATAGAAATCGTTAGCATGAAAGCTCAAGCTGGATACACTGGCGGTTATGCGGATCCAGAGTTCATTAAAGATCTTCCTAAATTTAAACTTCCTTTTCTCCCTAAGAATAAGACCTACCGTAGTTTCCAGATAAAAGGAGACAGTATGCCGCCAGTGATTGAAGGGTCTTGGGTGACGGCTAGCTACTTACAGGACTGGAATGACATAAAAGATGGAGAGAATTACATTGTAGTTACTAAGGATGAAGGTATCGTATTCAAGCGTTTATACAATAAGCTTAAGTCAGATCACAGCCTTACTCTAGTAAGCACTAATAGCGCCTACGCCCCTTACACACTACACATAGACCAAGTAATGGAAGTATGGAAATTTGAGACGTGGAACGGGTTTGAGGTGTAATAACACACCCATAAATTAGAATTAATATACAGTACTTGTTCCCTGTTCTCATGAGAACGAGCACCATAAAATATCTTTAACACCTTCAAGAACAAATACCCTGCAGTACAAAAAACACCCTTTAACTTTCGGCCTAAGGGTATTTTTTTTTGCTTTACCTTCGAAAACCATGGGCTACATGGGAATAGGACAATAAAAATGGATCTATACACAGAGACCACGAAAGCCGTTTACTAAAAGTAGAAAGCCCATTCACACTCCTTTTGGAAATAGCAACTCAAGCACACGGTCATTTACCCCTGGAAAATATGAACCGGAGCCAAAAGTTCCCATCCTACTGAAGACCGCATTATGGTTCCTAAGTATTTCCTTTCTTATTTACTTCTCCATACAAATTAGCCATGTACGAGCAAATAACAAGCGTAACGCAAGCCTGAACCCAGTAGGGTTAGACACTAGCGATACGGATCAAATGAATGCCTATTTAATAGCTAATATTGAGTACAACTTCGCAAGAGGAAACTATGAATATGCCAAGGAAGATCTCGCACTATTGTTAAACGAACAACCTAACAATAAGAAAGCAAGATACATACAACTGGAGATAGCCTATACTGATGCTATGAATTCAATAAACGCAGAGACCATTGCCATCCACCTAACCCAAGAATACAAACTCCGATATCCGTTAGATACGTCTACAGTGCAATCCATAACCACTAGATATTCCATACGTAGTATTAACTAAATCCCTTACGATTTGAATCGGAGCGCTACAGTTAACAAAAAAAATCTCACAACATACGTTGTGAGATTTTATACTAACTAAACTACTTGATGAAAATGCTACGCTAATCTAAACGAATAGCATAAGCTTCTTTATGTCCATCGGAAGTCACTCCCTCTATAAGAACTCCTCCTGATTTCCCTTCTAACGCATTCTCAACATCCTTAGTCGTATACATCGGTGATTTATCTATATGTGTAATAATAAATCCACTAGGTATTCCCTTTTGCTTCATTTGTCCACCGCCCAGTTTACTTATCTTAACTCCACTTTTTAACTTGAGCGCTAAACGTTCATCACGGCTCAGGTTTTCTATTTCAGCACCTAACACTTTCTTCTCATCCCTAACCACCTCTGTATTCATTTCTTTTTCTCCATCTTTTGACAATAGGGTCGCTGACAATGTCTTTTTCTTACCATTTCTTACAAGCCCTATTTCTACTTTATCTCCAGGGTGGTATTTACTGATTTGCTCTTGCAACTCGCTAGATTTATCTACTTGAACACCATTTATATGCGTAATCACATCCCCTTCTTTGACTCCTGCCTTATCCGCACTACCACCTTCACTAACTGCAGGAATATACACTCCCATAAGGCTTTGGAGTTCTTTCTCATTTGCTAGCTCTTGCGTAATATCTTGGATACGCACTCCCAATATAGCACGCTTAACTTCTCCATATTCCTTCAGGTCTCCTATAATTTTTTTAGCCAAGTTGATTGGAATAGCAAAGCTATATCCCGAGTAGGAACCTGTCTGGGACGCTATAGCAGTGTTGATACCGACAAGCTCACCACTTGTATTTACCAAAGCTCCTCCACTATTGCCCGGATTTACGGCAGCATCCGTCTGTATGAAATTCTCTATGGCATACTCTCCACCTCGCTGTCTTAACAAGTTTATGTTTCTTCCTTTAGCACTTACAATACCTGCCGTAACTGTACTTGTCAAGTTAAACGGATTCCCAACAGCTACAACCCACTCACCTACCTTAAGATCATCACTATTGCCCATATTCAGATACATCAGATTATCCTCTTCTATCTTAAGCAATGCCAAATCCGTTTCTGGATCTGTACCCAGTACTTCAGCGATATACGTACGCTTATCATCCAATACGACCTCTACTTTACTGGCATTTTCTACTACGTGATTATTGGTTACGATGTATCCATCCTTTTTTATGATTATACCTGAACCTGTAGCCTGCTGAGGTCCACGTTGCGGCGACTGAAAACCAGGTCCAAAAAATTCCTCAAATGGGTTTGTTCCCTGACTTCTGATGCTTGCTCTAATCGTCGTCTTAATGTGCACTACTGCTGGCGTTGATATATCAGCTACACTCACAAAATCAACGTTGGGCACATCTGCCAATTTTTCCGCCAATGTAAATTTGGCATTTTCGTGCACCTGAAAACCTTCTGGAGCACTATCTTCACTAAAAAAACGATTTACACCAAGCGCTACTAACCCTCCTAATACGGCTATACCTAAGACTCCTAATACTTTTTTGATATTCATAATTTTTTTTTAACTCTTCTCTTCATATTACAATTTCTATTCCAAAATACATTCTGCAAATGTGCATAAGGCACGCAATAAATTGTTACCTTTGAAATCCTTGATTCGTATGTACTTAACGGCTGAAATATATATTTTACTACCTATCATTTACCTTTATCGATTAACTCGTACTAACTATCTACAAAATGTTCAGCATAGGTAAGCTAGCAGACAATATCGTCATAGACCGCATACAGCAAGGTGACGAAAAGATGCTCGTGCACCTGTATAAAGAACACCGTACGATGGTAAAAAATTTTATACTTAAAAATAGTGGGGACGAAACTGCAGTAGATGACATCCTTCAAGAAACAGTGATTGCAGTATGGAAGAATGCCAATAAACTCGATTTTATCCTACAAGCTAAACTAAGCACCTACATGATGGCTATAGCCAAAAACTTATGGTTTAAAGAGCTAAAAAAGAGAACGAAGTTTAAACTAGTAGACGAGACTAACCATCTGGATTTAGGTTCTGAGGAGATGAGTCTAGACTTGGATCAGAGCATCATCAGACAACTAGTAAGGGACATGGACGAAACCTGCGAAAAACTATTAGCATACTTTTATTTTGATGGATTTAGTACCAAGGTAATCGCGGAAAAACTTGGCTTTGCAAATGCAGATACTGTAAAGAGTAAAAAATACCAATGCTTTAAAAAACTGCAAGGCACGGTGCTCGATAGCTACCATAAAGATGAACTATTATGAATGTAAACGAACAGACATATCATAGCATCGACGCTTACTTAAATGGCGAGCTAAAAGGACGAAAACTAGATGAGTTTAAGGCTGAATTAAGAACCGATAAAAATCTTCAAAAAGCAGTAGCTCTCCAAGAAGAAATTATAGCAGCGATCAATGAAAATAGAGAAGCAGAATTAAGAGATTACCTCACTAAACACACAGCAAAAGAGACATTATCCAAAGCACCTTCATTTAGGATATGGATGCTTACTGCTGCTGCTGTTGCACTTCTTATAGTGGCTGGAGTTACTCTACTGCCGTACATCTCTTCCAGCAATAAGGAAAACACAGCGACAGACGCTAAACCCAAACCACTTAAAAGTACGCCAGAGGAAGAAAACACATCTGCTCACTTGAAAGAGATGGAAGCGACGGTCGTAGATACCCAAACACTAGCAGTTAATACCCCTCCTGAACAAACTATCGAAGATATTGAGGTAGTTCTAGAAGACGAAGCTGATACTGATGCACTTGAAGAACCAGAGAGTTGGACTATTCCTATAATTGAAAAAGATAGGAATGTGGAAGAGAACGCTGTCTTGGATGAGAGTTCACCTGTAGCTAAAGCGCAAGAAGACAAAAAAGCAGTAGCTGCTAGTAAACCAAGCGATAAACCAGCAAATGTAGAAAGTACAGATATAAAGGTGCGTGGAGATGTACTGTTAGCCTCTAAGCGGCACATTGTTCCCAGTATAGATCCTGATTTCAGCGTCAGCGAAACTAGGTCGGATAATGTAACTATTAAAACAACGACCAAAGAGAAGAGCGAGGCGGATAAACAGGCATCTGCTGAAGGAAAAGACCTCAACAAAACCACCACTAGAAGCATTGAGGTAGAATTCTGGAAAAGTGTAGTAAACTACAAAGGATATCAATACGACGGCAGTAAGGTAAAACTCTATGGAATGGATCAAACCAAAACTTTGGACTTCAAGGAACTAGATAATAGGCTCTACGTTAAAGTAGAGGGCAAGCAATACTACTTGGAGAAAAACACCAAATACAATAGATTGGTGCAGGTCACCAATCAGACATTACTAAAAGGACTCAATGAGTAAAGAAATTACATTTTATAAATACCAAGGTACTGGCAATGATTTTGTAATCACTTCAGACCTCTACGACGTAACCTCAGAACAAGTCATCCAACTTTGCCACCGCAAATATGGCATCGGTGCAGATGGACTCATCGTAAT
>DNHN01000197.1 GCA_003485825.1 Bacteroidota bacterium
ATATTTTTGGATGGTTGCGGCGACTTCTTCACCAGAAGTATAGGTATACTCGTAGATGATATTGTCATTGTAGATTTCATCTACCGTCATCTTTTCTTTGGCTAGCAGTATGGTTTTCAGGGATACCCATCCTACTAATTCATCGTAGTCGTCTACTACATATACAGTGTAAATCTTACTTACGTCTTCAGCTTGCAGGCGGATTTCATCAGTGCATTGCTTTACTGTCCAGTGTAGTTTTACTTTTATGAGCTCTTTAGCCATTAGGCCACCTGCTACATTGTCGGCAAACTTTAACAGAGATGCTATATTCTTACTGTGTTCTTTGTCTTCAAGTGTACGCAGTATCTCCTTGCCTTGGGTCGTATCCATAGAGTTGAGAATGTCTGCTGCATCATCAGAATCTATATAGGCGAAGAAGTCATTTGCTATTTCGTCGTTAGTGTATCCAGAAAGAAATTGAAGTTTTGTATCTGATTCTAGCTCGGTAAGTACATCCACTTTCTTTTGTGGCTCAAGGAGTGAGGCTATATAAAGCGCCTCCTCTAGTTCGATATCATCAAATAGTTCAGCTATATCCGCAGGGTAAAACTTCTCCAATATTGGAATGAGTTCTTCTTGGTTTTGTTCTTGGATTAAATCTACTAGCTCTTCTAAGAACTCTTTAGTTATTTCAATTGCTGACATGTTGTTCTATATAGGCCGTTAACTCTTCGAATTGTAAGTGTGTCAAATTCTCGGGTCGCAAGGTAGCAAATTGATGGGTATTTAAAATTTCCTTTGGAACAATAGTGGCTAGACCGTTGCTCAGTGTTTTTCTGCGCATCCCAAATGCTGTTTTTACCACACGTTTCAGAAGTTTAGGGTCGCACTTCCACTGATGTTCCACTCGAGTGGCCTTTACTACGATGCTATTTACACGCGGTGGTGGATTGAAAGCTTCCGGCCCTAAGGTCATTATTTTTTCTACCTTATAGTAAAACGGGGTCAGTACACTCAGGATCCCGTAGTCTTTTTTGTCTTTAGGGAGAGCGACTAAACGTATGCCCATTTCCAGTTGAAACATTCCTACCCATCGCTCTACGAGTTCGGTATTTTCTATAATCTTAAATACAATTTGAGATGAAATGTTATATGGGAAATTACCTATCAAGCTAAACTGCTCTGTATAGTAATCTCGCAGATTCACTTTTAGAAAATCTGCTTTGATGAGCGCTATGTTGTCAAAGTGCTGCTCCAGGTAAGAAGCGGCTTCAGGATCTATCTCTACAGCCCTGAAACGTTTTGCATCATTCACCATGAATTGTGTGATGATGCCCATTCCTGGTCCTATTTCAAGAACATCTTGCGAAGAAATATCACCTAACCCTTCGACGATAGTTTTAGCTGTATCGTTACTGGTAAGGAAGTGCTGTCCGAAGTGTTTTTTAGCTTTCAAATTAGTTGTTTTTTTAGCCACGTTATAAAGTCGACCTCTCCTTGTAGTTTGTTGGTAATGGTAATGTATTTAATTTGTTTACTACCCCTAAGTTCTTTCACTTTAATCCAATCTTTTTCGGTACAAACTAGGGTAACTCCGTTTGCTTGAGCCTTGAGCTCGTCTAAGTCTGATTGTGTAAATGAATAATGATCCTTATATCTTTTAAAACCCTTCAGGTCATAATTTTTAGAAAGAAATGCAGCGAATGGAGAATTTTGAGCTAGCCCACTAAACCCAAAAATTGGTCCTTCTATAGTTTGAGTTTGGCAAACGATTTGGGAATGGAATATAGGTTTCTTGCCCCATGTATAAGGCGTGTAGTTAGGAGGACATTTGGTGTAAATAAGTGCATCTGCACGTTCAACTCCCTTTCTGCTCTCCCGCAGTCTTCCAGCTGGCATTAGATGGTCCTGAAAGTAAGGCTTATCATATGTGCTTAGCACTAATTGTACGCTAGGGTGTATTGCCCGATGTTGAAACGCATCGTCTAGGATAATCAATGTCGTCTCTGGTTTATCTGCTAATATACGTTTCACTCCAGCGACTCTATCTTCACACACGGCCACTGCAATGTGCTCAAATTTCGATTTAATTTGAAGTGGTTCATCTCCAGTTTCTGTAAATGAATGATTAGACTCTACCCATTTAAAGCCTTTAGTCTTACGCCCGTATCCTCTGCTAAGTGTCACTATTGAATATTCACCTTGTAACTCTCGGATTAGGTATTCTACCATCGGAGTTTTACCGCTACCGCCTACGGCAAGATTGCCTACCGATATGATTGGGATGTTAAACGAAGTAGATTTTAAAATGCCTGCATCATAACACCAATTGCGCACGGATGTAATCAGCCAGTATATGCCTGCTAAAAGTACGTGAACTATGGTAATGTATTTTTTGATAGACTGCAAAGAAAGGGGAAGAGATATAATAAGGTTTTGTTTTTCGTGATGATTTTAAATATAACTATTCGTCCACTTATCAATTCGACTAATTTACAAACACCACAAACTTACTATCTTCGCCCAATGCGAATAGCAGACGTAATACATCATTTGGAGAGCATAGCTCCAGCCAGCTTGCAAGAAAGCTATGATAATAGTGGACTACTAGTGGGTGAGAAGAGTACAGAAGTAAGCGGAGTGCTTGTTAGCTTGGACTGTATAGAAGCCACAGTTAATGAAGCCATTCAGACGAAGTGTAATCTTATCATCGCTCATCATCCTATTGTTTTTAGTGGATTAAAACGGTTTAATAATGCTAACTATGTACAGCGGACCGTTCAGTTGGCGATAAAAAATGATATCGCCATTTATGCTATTCATACAAACCTGGACAATGTCTATGTGAATGGTGTAAACAGCAAGCTTGCGGAGAAATTAGGACTTCAAAACACAAGAATTCTGTCTCCTAAGTCGGGAGATTTAGTAAAGCTAGTGACGTATTGCCCAACAGCAAATCAAGAGCAGATAAAGGAGGCTCTTTTTGATGCAGGTGCAGGACACATTGGGAATTATAGTGAATGTTCGTTTGCCACAGCGGGGAGTGGAACTTTCAGAGCAGAACCTGGCGCCAATCCGGTGCTTGGTGAGATAGGAAAGCGACATACAGAAAACGAAGTTAAAATAGAAGTCATTGTAGGTAAGCCTCAGATGAAAAGTATTTTGGCGGCATTACACGAAGCGCATCCGTATGAAGAGGTAGCTTATGAGATGTATCCTACGCTGAATACGGATACAACTATTGGCAGTGGTATGGTAGGAGAATTGATAAAAGAGATGAGCCCAAATGATTTTCTGGAGTATTTGAAATCCTCATTGGAGCTGAAAGTGATAAAGTATACATCGCAAACTAGACCGATAAAAAAAGTAGCCGTTTGTGGCGGCTCAGGTCAGTTTCTGTTAGCCAATGCAAAATCCTGTAAAGCAGATGTTTATGTTACATCTGATTTTAAATACCATGAGTTTTTTGATGCTGAAGAAGACATTATGATTTGCGACATTGGGCACTACGAAAGCGAAAAGTACACAATCGACCTACTATTTGACATTTTGAGGAAAAAATTTAGTACCTTTGCCGTCCTTAAAACAGAGGTGAACACCAATCCGGTTAACTATTTTATATAAATGGCAGCAAAAACAATAGAACAGAGACTCGAGCAACTTTACAAACTTCAAACTATAGATACCCGTTTAGATCAGCTGAGAGCTGTGAGAGGCGAGTTGCCTATGGAGGTTTCTGACTTGGAAGATGAGCTTATCGGTCTTAATACAAGATTAGCGAACTTCAACACAGAGATAGAGACTTTTAAAGAGCAGATAGTTGCTAATAAGGAGCAGATTAGAACTTCTACGGAACTCATACGGAAGTACAAAGCTCAACTAGACAATGTAAAAAATAATCGTGAGTTTGATGCATTGAATAAAGAAGTGGAAATACAAGATCTTACTATTCAAGCTGCTGAGAAAAAAATAGGAGAGGTAGATCGCTCTATAAAATTAAAGGAAGAGTTAATCAATGATGTTCAAGCTCGTCTAGACGAACGTGAAAAAGATCTAGAGAATAAGAAACAAGAACTCAAAGAGATTACCGAAGAAACTGAGAAGGAAGAGAAATCTATCCAATCGGAGCGTGAAAGTGCATTAGGTACTATAGACGAGAAACTTATTAAGGCATACGATAGAATTAGAAACAATTTTAGAAACGGAATTGCTGTAGCTCCTATTCTTAGAGCTGCCTGTGGTGGATGTTTTGCTAAGGTACCGCCTCAGTTACAGTCTGATATACG
Source organism: Bacteroidota bacterium (assembly GCA_003485825.1). Lineage (GTDB taxonomy): Bacteria > Bacteroidota > Bacteroidia > NS11-12g > UBA9320 > UBA9320. The sequence goes on from DNHN01000197.1 coordinate 4,269, forward strand.
TCAGTCTAAAAAAATTGTAATTTGCGAAGCGTGTGGGCGTATCCAAATTGACGCACGTATGGCTGGTATAGAAGACCATGTGGAAGAAGAAGTTAAACCAAAAAGAAGAGCAGTTCGTAAGAAGTAATTTCTTTCGAGCATTTTCTTTTTTATTTCTTGTACTCCTATCTTTTCAGAGTCTAGGAGAATATTTTTTCCGGTTTACACCTAACCTTCTCGCTGCGCAAAAGTATAACTTAGAGTTAAGGCTTACTACTGCCTCAGAAATACTTCAAATTGAACAGACTGCTGCTCCGGAAAATAGTGCTATCCAGTACCTTCTTCATGCCAATTTATATTTTAAAGCATTTGTCTCCGAAGAATCGTCTGAGTATGCAGCCTATCTGGAGGTAAGAGATCGCGCCATTAGCCATTTCGAACTACTTCCTGACTCTACGCCCTATAAAAAGTTTTTGCTAAGTGAAGTATATTTTAGTTCAGCGACTTTAAAGGCGAAACGCAATGAGTTTTATGGGGCCGCTAGAGATGTGAATAAGGCATATTCACTAATAGAGTCTAACTATACATTATTTCCAGACTTTTTACCCAACAATAAAGCCAGAGGGATTCTTCAAGTATACCTTTCTACGGTCCCTGACAACTATGTGTGGGTTATACGCATGCTGGGGATTCGAGGGGATCTCAGAGGAGGACTCGGGTTACTTAAAGAGCTTAGTACACATAGGTCAGATACTAGTTTCTTAGGTAGTGTAGCTAAGGAAGCACATTATCTTTATGCTTTTTCACTTCTGCATGTGGCTAACCAGCGAATTACTGCCTGGTCAGAAATGCTTAAGGCCACTATGGACTACCGCACCAATCTTACTAGCTGTTTTTTTAGGAGTAATATGGCCTTGAAACTTAATAAGAATGAGTCGGCTATTCATGTGTTGGAACATAGACCAAAGGCTATGGAGTATGAAAAGTTTTATTTTTTGGAATATCTCATTGGGGTTGCAAAATTAAATAAACACGATTCCTCTGCCATTCGTCACATGGCTACTTTTAACGCTCATTATAATGGTACGAATTACATAAAAAGCAATCTGCAAAAGATGTGCTGGTACTACGTCATCCAAGGCGATATGGCGAAGGCCAATGAATACAAAGAGGCGATAGCCATAAAAGGTGTTGCTATACATGAAGAGGATAAACAGGCCCAAAATTTCGCTCGTAAAGCAGTACCCAATCGTGATTTGCTGAGTGCAAGATTGTACTATGATGGAGGATATTTTGATTTGGCTTTAGAAGCCATCTCTAACATAGAACCAAAGAATTTAGCCACACTAGATCTTAAGGCAGAGTATTGTTACAGAAAGGGACGAATTTTAGAGAAACAGGGGAAAACTGATCCATCATTAAAACTGTACGAAGCCTGTACGTTATTTGCTATTAATTGTGAGGAGTATTACGGTGCCTATGCTTCTTTGTTTTTAGGTGACCATTATCTTAAGGTAAATGATTTCGCGAGTGCCAAGAAATTTTATGAGCGAGCGTTAGCATTCCATAAGAATAAAGAATATGCCGAGTCTATTGAAATGCGTGCCAAAGCAGGCTTGAAGAAATGTGCACCGTAGCTCCTGCTAGTCTTAATATCTAAGTTCTCTTCTAGTAGATTTTATGCGTATGTATAAAGTGCCTGAAGACCGGTAATTTTTAGAATGCAGTGCAGGTGTCCTATAGCCCAGCAGCGCTAACTACTTCTATTCTTTTCTAATTATTTGGGTGGAAGAGTTCATGTATAGTAGGAATTTTGATAATAAACTAAACTGAGGTAAAGTTGAATATGGCGGAACGTCAAATGAGTTTATCTTTGTCCTTTATATCACATAAACATGAGTAAGAGAGAAGTAAGAGTGCGTTTTGCACCTAGCCCTACAGGACCATTACACATAGGAGGAGTGCGCACTGCTTTGTACAACTATTTGTTTGCTAGACAGCACAATGGTAAATTTCTTCTTAGAATAGAAGATACTGACCAGAAGCGTTTTGTAGAGGGAGCGGAAGAGTATATCAATAAAAGTCTTGCTTGGCTGGGTATGGATATAGACGAAGGCGTAGCAGAAGGAGGAGAGTATGGTCCATATAAGCAGAGTGAGCGTATGGATAAGTATGCGGCTTACGCTACCCAACTAGTTCAAGATGGATACGCGTATTATGCATTTGATACTCCTGAAGAGCTCAATGAGATGCGCGCTAAGCTTGAAGCCAATAATATGAGTGCCAAGTACGATGCTACTTCTCGTATGAGCATGAGGAACTCGCTCACACTAAGTGAAGATGAGGTAAAAGAGCGATTAGATAGAGGTGACAATTACATTATACGTATAAAGTTGCCACGAAATGAGGAAATTCGATTTGAAGATCACATCCGGGGTTGGATTGTTTTTAATAGCAGCCAATTAGATGACAAGGTATTACTGAAGGAGGACGGACTTCCTACGTATCATTTAGCCAATATAGTGGATGACCATTTGATGAATATCAGTCACGTGATTCGTGGTGAAGAGTGGTTACCTTCTGCACCACTCCACGTCATGCTGTATAGATATCTTGGGTGGGAAGATACAATGCCACAGTTTGCCCATCTTCCATTATTACTTAAACCTGATGGTAAAGGGAAGCTGAGCAAAAGAGACGGAGATAGACTAGGATTCCCTGTATTCCCTTTGGAGTGGAAATCTCCTGAAGGTGAGATTAGTACAGGGTATCGTGAGAGTGGCTATATGCCGGAAGCAGTCATTAATATGTTAGCCATGTTGGGGTGGCATCCGTCGGATAATCAAGAGATTTTTAATATCAAAGAACTTATAGCAGCATTTAGTTTAGAACGAGTTTCTAAAAGTGGTGCCAAGTTTGACATGGATAAGGCAAAGTGGTACAATCATCAGTTTCTGATGAGAGCATCAACAGAGGATTTACGAAAAATGGTAGATGCTCAGATAGAGCCAAAACACTTAGCCAAAGGAGAAGAATACTTAGAGACAGTGTTAGAAATGCTGAAAGAGAAAGTAAGTTTTGCTTCGGAGATACTACCAATGGCTCAGTACTTTTTTGAAAATCCGGCGAGCTACGATGAAAAAGTACAAAAAAAGAAGTGGAATGCTGAGGTAGCAAGTCATATTACAGCTTATATTGATGGATTAGTAAGCCGAGAACTTACCACTGCTTCGGCAATGGAAGAGTACCTAAGTACTTATGCAGAGGAGGCTGGAATCAATAAAGGAAGTCTTATGCAACCGCTGCGCTGGGCTGTTAGTGGTCAAGCTGGAGGACCCCCTATTTTTGAAATGTTATCATTGCTAGGGTTGCCTGAAATTCAAAACAGGTTAGCATTAGTTCAGGCCAAAGCTTAGGCTGCTGGCAATAGCTTTAATAGTTCACAGGCTTTTTCGCTTGCAATTTGCTGCGCTACTTTTTTCGACTTTCCTCGTGCGGTAGATATTTCTATACCATCTATGCAAACAGCGATAGAGTATGTGGTGATTTTTTTCTCAGACTCAGGATTTAGCACCTTAAATTCCAACTTCTTTTTTTCTTTTTGTGCGTACTGATTCAGCAAGCTTTTAAAGTTTACCGTGATGTCTTTTAGCTCATCAAAGTCCAAATATGGGGTTACTATTTTTTGTTTTACAAATCGCTTGGTGAATGCATACCCTCGGTCTAAGTATATAGCCCCTATTAGTGCTTCTAGCGCGTTGCCAGCCATGCCCCGCACCGCTGAATGATTTTTACGGATAGACTTACTGAAGACCAAATGATCTTGAAGACCCATGTTAAAAGCGATGGTACTGAGCATTTGTCGACTTACGGACTTGCTGCGCATTTCCGTTAGGAAGCCCTCTCCTTTAAATGGGAATTTCTTAAAAAGTAGCTCTGCTATGATAAGGTCTATAACTGCATCACCCAGATATTCCAGTCGTTCATTATTTGCACTTTCTTGTATCCCTGGAATTTTTTCCGAATGGCTATTGTGCAAAAAAGCCTGCTGGTAAAGTCGAATATTCCGAGGGCAGTAGCCTAATACAGTGACTAATTTTTTATAAGATTTTGATTTTTTAGAAAAGTACAGGTAGTATATTCTTGTAAAACTGTGAAGCACAGTCATTACTCACACTTTCCCATAATTACAGAAGCATTATGACCACCAAAACCAAAAGTATTACTTAAGGCATACTTCACTTCTCGTTTTTGAGCCACATTGAATGTGAAGTTAAGTTTAGGATCAAACTGGTCATCGTCTGTAAAGTGATTTATGGTAGGAGGGACTACGCCTCTGTTTATAGCCATAAGACAAGCAAGAGCTTCAATAGCTCCCGCGGCACCTAATAAGTGACCTGTCATACTCTTTGTAGAGCTAATGTTTAGATTGTAAGCATCATCACCGAATACTCCACGTATAGCTTTGGTTTCGCTGATATCGCCTAATGGTGTAGAGGTGCCATGAACATTGACATAATCAATATCGTTTGGATTTAAATTCGCGTCTTTTAATGTTCTGCGCATAACATTCATTGCCCCTAAACCCTCTGGGTGTGGAGCAGTGATATGGTGTGCATCGGCAGTCATTCCACCGCCAAGTATCTCACCGTAAATTTTGGCTCCACGAGCTTTGGCGTGCTCGTACTCTTCTAAGACTAGCGAAGCAGCACCTTCTCCTAACACAAAACCATCTCTATCCGCATCAAAAGGTCTTGATGCAGTAGCAGGAGAGTCATTTCGTTCAGAAAGAGCCTTCATACTATTAAATCCTCCAACTGCTGAAGGAGTAACGCAGGCTTCTGAGCCTCCAGTTACTAAAGCTTTTACCATACCTAAACGGATATAGTTAAAAGAATCTATAATTGAATTATTCGAAGAAGCACATGCTGAAACAGTTCCAAAATTTGGTCCTCTAAAGCCGTACTTAATAGAGATATAGCCGGGAGCGATATCACCTATCATTTTAGGAATAAAAAAGGGATTAAATCTAGGAGTTCCATCTCCTAAGGTGAAATCCCTAATTTCTTTTTCAAGAGAAGTTAATCCACCGATACCCGAAGCCCAAATTACTCCAATATCCTCAGGTACAAAATCTGTATCCAAAATACCAGAATCTAAGACTGCCTCATCTGCTACCACCATAGCATATTGTGTAAATGGGTCCATTTTTCGGGCTTCTTTACGGTCTAAGTGGTCGTTGATATCAAAGTTTTTGATTTCACACGCAAATTTGGTTTTGAACTTTTCAGCATCAAAACGGGTGATAGGTGCAGCACCACTTTTACCACTGGCTAGAGCATCCCAATATGATTGGGCGTCATTTCCTAGTGGTGTGAGTGCACCAATACCGGTAACTACTACTCGCTTGAGTTGCATATCGGACGGTTAAAGATTAACCTGCGTTTTCAGTGATATAAGTTACAGCGTCTCCTACTGTAGCAATCTTTTCAGCTTGCTCATCAGGGATAGCTATATTGAATTCTTTTTCGAATTCCATGATTAACTCTACAGTATCTAGAGAATCAGCACCAAGGTCGTTAGTGAAGCTTGCTTCATTTGTTACTTCAGATTCTTCTACACCCAATTTATCTACGATTATTGATGTTACTTTTTCAGCTATTTCAGACATATTAATTTATTTTTGTATTCCGCTGCAAAGAACAATTTTTTAGATAAAAACAACAAAATTAATTTGCAAATAAGCAGATTGATTTAAGACTACAGACGTGTGCAATCACTTTTTTTACCAGATGAATTAGAATTAGACTATCCCGAGGTGTACGGTATATCTACACCTATGAGACATTTAAGGCTAGGATATATTCTTTCGACTAGCCATCATTTTAAGGTGATGTATGAGCCAGAAGTTTCTTCATATGACAAGGAAAGTGCCCATGGAGCGTATCATTTGACATTTTTAGATGACGATTCCGAGGTCCTAATCATAAAAAACAAAGGTAACAATTCACTTTTTTACCCAAAATACAAGACTGCTGACTACCTTATTTGTAGTTTGTCAGAAGACGAAATCAATAAAGAAATACCTGCATTAATTAGTGAACTTATCGGCATATCGATTTGTTTTGTACTTACTAAACCCAATCAAAAAGAAATATTAAATTTTACGCAACTACTATGAGCGAGAGCATTCAATACAATAAGACCAAAATAATAGCGACTATGGGACCAGCTACATCTAGTGTTCCTATGCTAAAGAAAATCATACAGCAAGGTGTAGATGTATGTAGAGTGAACTTTTCTCACGGAGATTGGGACACGCACCTAGAAGTAGTGAATAATATACGTCAAG
>DNHN01000358.1 GCA_003485825.1 Bacteroidota bacterium
TATTTGTCATCCTGAGTGATTTCGACCTTGGGAGAAATTGTACCGAAGGACGACAAATCATACTCCCTCCCTTTCCAAACACTTTTTATAGGCAACCAATAAAAGAGTGCAGTAGCTGCAGTATTGAGCAGAACATACAACTCGTAGATGATGAGATACAGAAAGCTAAATGGTCTGCGCTCTGCAGCTAAGCTTAAGATGATAATGAATATGGATTGAGTCAAAAACTTAGCAAACCAAATCGCCAAAGCTAGACGCGGATTAAACCAAAACACAACAAGGACTACTGGGATAAACATTCCATACAGTATTATCATCCCCTTCCAGTTAAGCGGAAGCTCACGTGCGCCTATGAGCCAGCGTTTTCGCTGATGCAGCATCTCATTCACACTTGGGATATACCATGCTAACCCAAGCGAGTCAGGCCCAAGAAGCGTACGCCACTCCCAGCCTCTACTCGTCACCTCTTTAAAAAGCTTATAATCTTCAGTGATAGAGAAATCTATTTCTTCATATCCACCGGTCTCCCAATAGGCTTCTGCTCGCACAGCCATATTATTTCCCACGCTAGTGCAGCCCACTCCTGCATTTGCGAAAGCCTTAATATACCCCATAAAATGAAGCCAATCTATGCTCTGTAAGGTGGCAAAGAGTCCTCCCCGCTCGCACTTCGTCGTACCACTTACTAAACCTACTCCATCTGTAAATTCTTGTAACAATGCCACTATCCAATTCTCAGGCAGCTTAACATCTACATCCGTAATAAAATAAAATTCTCCTGTAGCCTTATGAGCAAGCTGACCCAAGACGTTTGCCTTGCCTCTACCCTTTCCTACCGTTTTATCAATGTGAAAAAGCGCGAACTGAGGTTTATCTTTTATAAAATTCGCGACCAACTCAGCGGTTCTATCTGTACTATCATCATTACCGATTAACACTTCAAGCTTATCCTTGGGATAGTTGAGTGCCTCTATAGCGGTAAGGTTCCGAATGATTAACGCTTCCTCATTTCGTGCTGCCAGCAAAATGCTCACCTTAGGATACTCCTTGCGTTTAGCTATCTTCTTATCTGTATGCTGAAGGATAGAAACTAGAGAGAATACTTGTATCCCGAAGAAAATGGTCACTATAAATACGGCTATCCAAATCATAGTACCTCCATTTTATAACCTTCTGATTTCAAAAACTGCACATATTCAGGAAGCAGTTCCTTCAAATTCTTTTCCGCTTTTTCACTGTCGTGAAAAACGACAATACTTCCGGGCCTTGTCGCTTTTTGAATTCGTTTTTGAGCTCTTTTGACAAACAATGACTTCAGGTAATCTTTAGTCAGCACATCCCACATTATCACCTCATAATCACCCGTTAATTCATCCATACAGCCCAAGTTAATTTGACCATAAGGTGGTCTAAAAAGCCGCTTACTCCCTATCACTTTAGCACACTCTTCTACATCTTTTAAGTAGAGTTCCTTTGAACTTTGCCAGCCCTTGATATGGTGTTGGGTATGATTGGCTACTTCGTGCCCATTAGCTTGCAAATCAGAAATAGTCTGCGCATAGCGCTCTGCATTTTCTCCAACTACAAAAAACGTTCCCTTAGCGCCGACTTTATCCAGCTCTGCTATCACCCAAGGAGTAATAGTTGGGTGAGGGCCATCATCGAATGTGAGATACACCACCTTCTCCGTCACCTGCCTTCGCCACGTTAGTTTGGGTAGAACTATTTTCCCTATGAAGTACCAAAAATTCAAGAGTACAAAGATAAGACTAACCTACCTGTCAAAGTCATTGCTTTTCGCATTTTTCAAACTACTCAGACTCCAAGGGCACTCTAAAACTCCGCCAAAGCGCACCATACCCATATTTATTTCTATCTACCTATCTTACGATATTCCTATTAAAACGAGGAATACTCTCACTTAATCGAGTGCTAAAAACCTATCCCTAACTCCTACCCTATCTTTGACTTCTAATTCCTAGCTCACCAATATGCAGAAAGTCATTTTCACCCTTTTCTTATTTTACACCTTCAGTTCATCTGCTCAAACAGTAGAAAAATGGAATCTTCAAAAATGTGTAGACTATGCTTTAGCGCACAATACCAGCATACAGCAAAACGAACTGCAAGGCGAAATACTAACCAATAACTTAAACCAAGCTAAACTAAGCAGAATACCCACTTTAAGTGGAAGCGGCAATCACAATTACAATATTGGTAGAGCGATAGATCCGTTCACCAATACATTTAATAGTACAACTATACAGAGTAATAGCTTCTCACTCAGCAGTGGGGTACTACTCTACGGCGGAAGTCAAGTAAACAATACCATAAAACAAGGCAAGGTAGCGACAGACGCAAATACAAAAAGCACCGAAGTCATCCGCAATCAAATAGCCTTATCCGTAGCCACCACCTACCTGCAGATAGTGCAGGCAGAAGAAAATTTAAAAGTAGCTACTGAGCAACAAAAGCTAACAGAAAGTCAACTGGAAAGAGCATTGCTATTGGAAAAAAGCGGGGCTACTAACCAAAGCAACACCCTGCTATTAAAAGCACAATCAGCCAGTGACAAGGTAGCAATAGTGAATGCTGAAAACGCAATACAACTAGCCTACAATACGCTCATCAATCTTATGCAACTCCCACTGGATCAGTCTATAGAAATAGCCCTAATGGATGTGTCCTCTCTGCCTGAGGCACCTACTGAAAGTGTAGCTACTATCTACGAGTTAGCGCTGAGCAATCTACCTGAAATACAGCAAGCTGAACTGCAAATACAGCAAAGTCAATTGGGGGAGAAAATAGCCGGGGCAGGACTTCAGCCTACCCTCTCTGCCTATGGCAATGTAAATACGGTCTATTCTCCAAGTCGTAAAGAAGTAAGTCTAACCGGAGACTACACCGCTGTACCTATAGGATTTACAGAAAACTCACTGGAGCAAGTACTGCAGCCACAGCCGGTAACCATTATCCGTGAGAAGGCTTTTGGAAATCAACTCACCGATAACTTAGGTCAACAAGTAGGAGTTTCTCTCTCTGTCCCTATCTTCAATGGATATAGAAACCGAACAGCATTAGAAAACGCGAAAGTAAACACTAGAATAAGCGAGCTGACCTTAGAGAACACTAAGAATCAATTGCGCAACGATATAACCACCGCATATACGAATTTAAAAGCAGCTAAAAGCAGGTATGATGCAGCACTACTAAATGTGAAAGCACAGCAACTTAGCTTCGACTATAGTCAAAAAAGATTTGACGCTGGCGTAATGAATAGTGTAGACCTACTGTCCGCTAAAAACCTTTGGAACCAGGCACAAATACAGGCCTTAAATGCAAAGTATGAATACGTTTTCAGAACATTAATTATTGATTTTTATAAAGGCAAACAACTACAACTAAAATGAGTAAAAAGAATATACTAATAATCATAGGAGCCCTACTCCTTGTTTCAGTACTTATCTACATCGGTAAAAACCGGAGTAGAGGTGAGCTAGAAGTCAACATAGGCAAGGTAGAAAAACGTACTATTATAAGTACTGTCAGTGCCAACGGGAAGATACGTCCAGAAACAGAGGTAAAAATAAGCGCTGATGTAAGTGGTGAGATCACAGAACTCTACGTACAAGAAGGTGATACCGTAAAAGAAGGGCAACTTCTACTCAAGATCAACCCAGACCTGTACCTTACCTCCAGAGATCGAGCGCTGGCAGGTGTGAGTAGCTCGCAGAGTAATCTAAAGACCAGTCAAGCTCAACTTACTCAAGCCCAAGCAAGATTGACGGAGCAGGAAGCTGCATTCAGCAGAAATGAGCAATTGTATGCCGATAAAGTGCTCAGTCAAGCGGAGTATGACGCTGCTAAAAGTGCTTTCGCTATAGCTCAGAGTGAGGTAAAAGCGGCTAGAGAACGGGTGTCTGCCGCTCGATTTGGGATTCAAAACTCACAAGCTACACTTACTGAGGCGAATAAAACTCTTGGAAGAACAAGCATCTACGCTCCTAGCGACGGGATAGTAAGCGCATTGAATAATGAGAAGGGCGAACGCGTAGTAGGTACTGCTCAGATGGCAGGTACTGAGATAATGGTCATCTCTAATTTTAACAATATGGAGGTAAAGGTAGATGTGAACGAAAATGATATACTACAAGTAAAAAAAGGAGATACTGCTATCATTGAGGTAGACGCATATGGAGATCGTAAGTTTAAAGGCCTCGTCACTGAGATTTCTAGCTCCGCCAATAATGCTGGAGGGATGCAAATGAGTACTGATCAGGTGACCAATTTTGAAGTAAAGATACGTCTCTTAAAAAGTAGCTATGCCGATTTACTCGGTGTATCCAAAACCGCATTTCTTCCAGGAATGAGCGCCAATGTAGAAATACAAACACTGGTAAAAAAAGACATCCCGTGCCTTCCCATAGAAGCTGTAGGAACTCGACTCAGAACGACAGATAGCACCACATCTTCTGCGAGTACAGAAGCAGAGCTAGACGAAGTAGTCTTTAATATTGTAGAAGGCAAAGCAGTGAAAAAAATTGTAACAACCGGCATACAAGATAGCAGATACATAGAAATCATAAGCGGAGCTGAAGTAGGTGATGAACTTATCGTGGGGCCTTACGATGCCGTATCTAAAAAACTAGATACGGACCAAAAAGTAACCATCACTGAGAAAAAAGCAA